>NZ_JBMDJL010000012.1:0-183955 GCF_057809175.1 Pseudomonas sp. FG43 | reverse complement strand
GCGACAGCATTGAAGTCGCGGCCAAGGCCCCTCCCACTTAGTGATATGTACGCCTTAACTTATCAGTCAGGGTATCAAACGCTCAGCGCGCAACCTGTCGAATACATCGAAAAAGGCCTGGTCACTGGCCTGATAGGCGCTGAAGCCCAATGCCCTGCTTTTCGACATATCGGTGACTACTTCGATGGGACGTCCAAGGTCTGCATCGGTGTGCCATGGGGATATCAGGCGGCTGATGTCGGCTTCGCGCAGATCATGCTCTGCAACGATCTGACTCCAGGCGCTCTGGTCGTTGGCCATCTGCGTTTCGAGTGGAGAGGGCGCCGATGGAAAGTCGGCCGGTTGCAGGCCGAAGTAGTTGGCGATCTGGCCCCACATCCATTTCCAGCGAAAGACATCGCCGTTGGTGATATTGAATGCCTGATTGGCGGCCTCTGGTGTAGTCGCTGCCCAGAGCTGCTGTCTGGCAAGTTGCCGGGCATCGGTCATGTCGGTGAGGCTGTCCCATTGCACCCGTGAGCCGGGAAATACAAACGGGCGTCCAGTGTGTTTGCTGATGGTGGCGTAGACGGCGAGGGTTGTCGCCATGTTCATCGCGTTGCCCACGGCGACGCCTGTGACCGTATGCGGGCGATGCACGCTCCAACTGAAACCGTCCTTTTCGGCGGCGGCGAATACTTCATCTTCCTGCGCGTAGTAGAAGTTCTCTACATCCAGGCGACCCTGATCCTCACGGAACGGCGTCTGCGGAAGGCTGCCTTTGCCATAGGCCTCGAAAGGGCCGAGGTAATGCTTCAAGCCCGTGACCAGCGCCACGTGCTTTACGCTTGCGGCCGGGCGAACGGCGTCCAGCACATTGCGCACCATGGCGGCGTTGACCCGAATGTTCTCGGCTTCGGTCGCTTGCCGTGACCAGGTCGTGATGAATACATGGGTAGGTTTCAGGTCTGCCAGCGCCGAGCGCAGCGATGCGGGGTCCTGAAGATCAGCAGCGACCGGGATCACGCCTTTCGCGGGGGATGGATTGCGCGAAAGCGCCGCAACCTGCCAGCCGTTTTCAATCAGGAGTCGAGTGGTTTCGCTACCGACGATGCCGCTGGCACCGACGACCAATGCTGTCTGGGTCATAAGGTTTCTCCATGAATTCAGGTGTCTGAAACCCATCGTCCCGGAAAAGTTCAAAGGCGATACCCCGGCGGTTTCTCTGCAATGAGGCAATTGGCAGGAACTGTTATCCACTTGTCAGGCTCTTTTGAATACCAAGCGTAAAACCTGTCTGGACTGATGGCCAAAGGAGGTCAGACCATGAGTGACGATAAGCAGAAGCAACAGGACAAACCCGAGAACGACACCCCCGCGCATTCGACCGAGAAGGAAAGGGAGCGGCTGAAGGACTTCAACAAGAACGGCATTCCGCCTGGAGCATGCTGAGGTCGGGTGTTCACTTCAAAGCCTGGTCATGGTTCAGTAGTTGTGTCGGGCTTTGTGGGGCTGCCTGCAGATACCCACAAGCTCGACATTACTTTTGAATATGAGTGGAGCAACGATCATGAAGTACGACGAAAAACTTATGAGTCGATTGCATGACCACGGTTTCATCAGTAATCCGGTGAACAGGAATAAATCGATCTGGTTGACGGCGAAGGTCGGGAGCGAGGTCGCCAGCAAGCTGCCTCCCTCAAAGTGAACTTATCGGCATCAGCAGGTAGGAGCGGATTTATCCGCGAGACTTCATTGAAGGAGATACATTTTCTTCTGATGTACGCTACGGATTTTTCAGGATCGGAAACTGAGGAGGGAAGTCGGCAAGAAAGCCCGGAAAAACTGGGGGAAAACTGGAGCGGGTAGAGGGAATCGAACCCTCAACTAAAGCTTGGGAAGCTTTCGTTTTGCCACTAAACTATACCCGCTCTGAGCGGCTGACTTTGTACCAGATGCTCGGGGCGAGTTAAAGCGCTAAATTCATCCAGCCGCGCTTTCTGGCTGTACTGCGCCCAGGGAGACCATCCGCCAGTTGCTGCTTTCCCTGCGTTGGCGAATGGTCCCTCGGCTTTGTCGAGTGCCGGGCTCAGAAGGCGAATGCATGGTGCGCAGCCTGGTTGTAGGCGTGGCGAGCGGGTTCTGCTACTGGTTGCAGAAAACTCATCAGTGCCTTTTTCGAGTCGCGGCAAGCGGCTTTGTGTTCCATGTCCAGAAAGTGCCCGGCGGCTTCGATGGTGCTGAAGCTGCAGTTCTGTACGTGTTGAGCAAAGAGCACCGCGTCGTCCGCTGCGGTGTATTCGTCCCAGGCGCCGTTCATGAAAAGTATGGGTACGTTGATGTTCTTCGCAGCGGTCAGGTAGTTGTCCGGATCGAGTTCCAGTACCTGGCTGATGTGATAGTGCATCTGGTCGTATTCATGCAGGTCCAGGCTGCTGACGTGACGATAGTTGAAGCGTTTGAACAGCGATGGCAGATGTTTGCCGATGGTGTCGTTGATCAGGTGGCCCATTTCATAGCGGTTATGGTCGCCCAGGTGCTTCAGGCCACGGTTCAGGTAGCCGCGCATGTGTTCGTTGAGGATCGGCGAGAACGAACTGATGACTGCACTCTCGATGCGTTTTGGCCGGTGTGACAATGCAACCAGTGCCGCGGCTCCGCCCCATGAAAACGACATGATGTGTTCGGCGTTGAAGTGGTCGATCAGCTCCAGCAGTATCTGGCCTTCCATTTCCCGGGTCAGGGGTTTTTCATGCAGGTTGTGCGGCTTGGATTTCCCGGCATAGGGTTGGTCGTAAAGCACCACATTGAACTGTGGATACAGGTTGCGAACGGTCTGGGCAAAGGAAGCGGTGGTGGCCAGCGAGCCGTTAACCATGACTATGGTTTTTTCCGCGGCATCTGCGCGGTAGAACTCCGTGTAAACCCGAAACTGTCCTTGTATATCAAGCACGGCGATTTCTGGCCTCATATGTATGTCTCCTGACTTACAGATATGCGTATGCGCTAGCGCAAATAAAAAAATGCACGGTTTGGTGACAGGTAGGCATTAGCCTTGAAGGCCCATGTCGATCCAAACAATCTGTTCGACAGGTATTGTTATTGGCGGGCAATTTGTCGTGAACCCGAGGGCTCGATACGGCAAAAGGTTTCTTAGAATGCGTTGCTGACTTGCCAGTCACATGTGGACTGACGATTGGATTCAAGCAGGCGATCCGGGAACCCGCAAGTGCCGTTCGTAATTGATCTGGCCGTTCCGCCGAATGGTAGTGACTTTTTCAGATCGACTGAATTTGTGCGCTACTCAGTGCCTGATAGCTGCCAGGCTCTAGCTCGGGGTTCAGGGCCAGAGGCCCCATGCTTTCTCGATGCAGAATCAATACTTTATTGTCGAAATGACCGAACATCCGTTTTACCTGATGGTAACGGCCTTCCACGATACTGAGCCTTGCACGGCGAGGTCCGAGCAGGGTCAGAGTGGCAGGTTGTGTGGTGATGTTCTCGTAGGCAAAGTAAAAACCCTCGGCAAACTTTGCTATGTACCGTTCGTCGATAACTTGCTCTGTCTCGACGTAATACACTTTTGAAAGTCTGGTTTGAGGTTGGGTCAGGCGACGTGACCACTGTCCGTCGTTGGTGATCAGCATCAGGCCGGTGGTATTGAAATCCAGCCGACCGGCGATGTGCAGTTCATGTTTGTCGGGTTCATCCAGCAAGTCGAGTACGGTCGGGTGTTGTGCATCGACTGTTGCACTCACATAGCCTCGCGGTTTGTGCAGCATGAAATAACGGGCTGCCTTGCCGGCCTGCAGTAATTCGCTGTCGAATTCCACTCGGCTGAACTCGCGCACTTCATGATGTGGATCGCCAATCACCAGGCCATCGACTTTGACTCGCCCACTGGCCAGTGCCAGGCGGACATGCTGGCGGTTGAAGCGGGGCAGGTTGCTGAGAAAGCGGTCAAGACGCATGAGGGTGACAGGGCGATGGGCAAGGAGCGCGCATGGTACGCCTATCGCTCCGGTTTGGCCTGCACACTGTTTGCGACGCCGGCGCAGCGCGGGCACAGGCAGGCCAGGTTGCGGATCCCGGCGGGCAGGGCTTGCAACACGGCCGGGTCAATGGTCTGCGAAAAGCACCAGCAGGCTTGATCGACCGTGCGTGGGTCCGCCAGTGTGCAACTGTTGCTGAAGCCGCATACCGGGCACAGGCCGGGGTCTGTGTGTGTCGCTGTTGTGTTCATGCCGGGATAGGGTTCTCGATACAGACTTGGTTGCGGCCATTGAGTTTGGCGCGATAGAGCGCGCTGTCGGCACGGGCGATCAGGCTTTGCAGGGTATCACCGCTTTGCAGTTCGGCCAGCCCTACGCTGACGGTGACCTGTAATGGCAGGCCGGAAAATATATAAACGTGCTGTTCGGCCAGTTCACGGATTTTCTCGGCGATGCGTTGGGCGCCTTTGGTGTCGCTGCCCTTGAGCAGGATGATGAACTCTTCACCGCCCCAGCGGCAAATGATGTCTGACTGGCGTAGACAGCTTTTCAGATCATTGGCAAAACCGGCCAGCACTTCATCGCCCGCCAGATGACCATGAGTGTCATTGAGCCGCTTGAAGTGATCCAGGTCCAGCAGCAGCGCCGTAAGGGGCGTGGCTTCGCGTTGCGTATCCTTGAGCGTATTGACGGCCAGCAGGTTGAAGCCTCGACGAGTGGGCAAGCCGGTCAGGCTGTCGAGCGCGGCCTGGGTTTCAAGTTTTTGCTGGTAGCTGATGATGATGCGATGCAGGAGCCCGACAATCACCAGCGTCACGATCAGGCAGATGAACAGGTTCAGGTACAGCGACTGGCGAATGTCGCTCAGGGCTTTTTCTTCCTGTTTGTCGACGAACAGATACCAGTCCAGTTCGGGGATGAAACGCACATTCAGAAAATGACCTTCGTCTTCGGTGCTGTATTCAAAGGTGCCACTGTGAGGTTTGGGCAGCTTTTCCTGCAGGTCACTCATGCTGGGCAGGTCTTGCAGCTTTTGCCCGATCACTGCGCCTTGTGGCCCGCCGCCCGCTCCAGTCAGGACGATGCGTCCGAAGGTGTCGACGAGGTAGACGTTGCGCTCATAGCGTTGCTGGTAGCGGTCAATCAGTTGGGTGACGGCATCGACGGTAAGACCTACTCCGGCTACCCCGATAAACCGGTTGTTGTAGTCGAATACTTTGTAGTTGATGAAAAAGGTCAGGTTGTCTTTGTTGGCCATGTCGGGGTCGAAGCTGATTTCGTAAGGCACGTCCATGTCCCGCACCCGGTAATACCAGGCGTCTCGCGGTTCAAGGGCGCTGATTTTTTTCAGAATGCCTTTGGCGTGGTAATAGATATGGGTGGAATCGGAGATGAAAAAGGATGTGTAGGCTCCGTAATGATCCATGACTTCCTTGAGGTAACGGGTCATTTGTTCCGGGTTGCGTTCGCCATCGACAATCCAGTCGCGCATGAAAGTATCGCGCGACATCATCGAGGAAATGAGAACGGGCCGGACCAGGTCTTTCTGGATTTCCGAATAGACGGTATCCGAGGTCAATGGCAACTCAGTGTTGATAATTGCGTTGCGAATGGATTCTCGTGAAACGTAATAGCTCAACAGTGAGGTTGTCAGAAAGCCGCTTCCGAGCAAAAACACTAAGGTCAGTAATAATGAACGATGAGATGTAATTGCAGAGTGATGGGGCATGAAAGATCCGCTTTCTTGAATATCCTTGAGAGTGCGTATATTAAATGAATCGGCGATTCATTAATAACCGGATATATAAAGCAAGTCTCTGGCCACTTTCAGTCAGGGCGCATTGATAAGCGCCGGAGCCAGATAAACCGGGCTTCGACGCAGGAAGGCGTCAATGGCGGAACATCGACAATGCACCAAAAGAATACGGTCGTAATGAATACCCTGCGCCGATAATGTCTTGAACAGATCTTCCAGCGAGGGTGCGGACATTGCAAAACGGTTACGCACCGTCAATATATCCATGGGGACGGGCGGGAGGTGCCCTTTGAAAGGCGAGATATTTGAATTGCGCACAATATTGGCAATGTCCTGATAGCTTTCATCGGCCAGAGTCTGAAACTTTGACAAGGTGTAATTCTTCAATCTGCCGTGAACCGAGGTGCCCGCCATGAGTTTGTCGGTCACTACCAGAGAGGGCAGTGAAGATGGCGGTATCGCCAGGGTATTGCCCGCCGTATTCGATATGGCAAATGGGCCGACTTTTTTACTGACGACGCGATGCAGCTTTGGATCGGCAAGAAGATAACCATGAGGTGCATAGGTTTGTATTTCTGTGCCGTTGGGGATTTTGACCGTCGAACTCCAGGGCAGATACTGGCCATGGGTGCTGACCACCAGGGTGCGGGCCTGACCTTTGCTGGATGTCCAGAGCAGAAACTTGCGTCCCAATTTCCAGGCATGGATAGGCAGGTTGCCATAGCGTGGATGCCCCGGCACGGTCCAGACCTTGAGCATGCTGTCGGTGTGAAAGAACTTCTCCAGACGGGTTTGCCGAGGTTGCATTGAGTGGCCAAACAGTGACGCGGGGCTCAAGGGTCGAACGGCTGTGGCGCGTTGTGTGCGCACGATGTTTCTTGCAGGCGTCACGACTTTCTTGAGCGCCCCCAGCAACCTTGGCGTGAAAGGCATCAGGCTGAACAACCCCAATGACAGTGCAGACAGGATCGCCTGCTTCTTTTCCTCGCGACCACTGCCGGGCTGATTGGCCGCTACGATGTTCAGGGACGTGATGCCGATGTCGATGGCCAGTACCGCAATGAACGCAGGGGTCAGCAGAAAAGACATGGGGGCCAGCACCCATTGCAGATGACTCAGACGCTGTGTCCAGTAGCGCAGCGAAAGCTGGGTCGAAGTCACGATCTGTTGTTGGGTCTCTTCCAGGGTGTTCTGTTTCAGTGTCTGGCGCATGAAAGCGAACGGCGAGCCCGGCAGCAGATATCTATGCAGCGAATGGCTTAATGCCTTGCGCACATCGGGGTTGTATATCGCGTCTGTCCAGGGGCGCAGTATCGAAGCAGGCGGGTCTGGTGCCTGGACTCCGCCCCATAACCTGAACAGATAGTTCAAGCGCTCCTGATTGCGGCCCGGTACGTAATTCAGTACGGCCGTGCGCCACTTCTCGTCCCCGGTGGCTTGCCTGAGGTATTCCTGAAGGGCCTCATCGTTCTTGAATTCAATGAGCGCCTTGGGCAGCCCGGCTTGATAAAGCACCCTTTGCGGCTTGTCGGGCTCCTCAAGCACCAGCAGGCCAGCGCAATACTGGTGCTCGACACCTTCAACAAATGAGTTCTGCACTTCAAAGCCCAGGGTGAGCCATTGCGCAGCGGGGTCCGTCAATGACTTCACGATGCTGTCGAAGCCGCTGCGCAGCAGGCTGCCCTGTTTCAGGCAGATCACGGCCTGACTGATCAACATGGCCTGAAATATCTGCTCGATCCTCTGCGCCTGTTGTTCCCAGAATTCATCGAGACGGCGGGACATCAGGTGCAGAAAGTCGATGGCTTTTATCCGTTCTTCGATATCCAGGGCCGCAACCGCAAGCTCCTTGTCGGCTGACCAGACGCCTTTGCCGGTCGTGTCCAGATACACCACCGACCGACCGCCATGGTCGATATAGCCGGCAGGGTATTGCACCCGATAATTGCTCATCAGGGCTTCACTGAGGCTGACGGGTTTCTCGTCGGGTACGTGTACATGAACGGTAGGTCGCAGAATGCTGCCCAGCGGCGTGACCGAGTGCCCGCGTCGATAGGCAATGAAGACGTGATCAGGGTTTAGCTCTGCGCCATGCAGGGTGAGGATGACTTCAGCCATGAGCTGCGCCGCTATTTTCAGCGGTGCGGGGACTTGCCCGAGGATGGGGGCCTTTGTCTGCCAGAGGTCTACCGCTCCTGCCAGGGTCAGGCCACGTGCAATGGGTTTGAGCAGGTCGATATCGTGGGCGCCATCCACGCTTTCCAGCAGGTCGAGTGCGAATGTTTTCTGAGCATCTGTCAGGTGGCTGAACACGTCACCCTGAAGCACTACCGACTCGACCACGAGTGCCAGGCTTTCATCGGCAATGTATTTGTTCAGCCAGAGTCGATGCTGCCTTGAGGTATTCAGGGCATCGAGCAATCGTTGGGTCATCTGGCGCGGCTCGTCACTGATGTACTCGGTGATGGTTGCCGTATCACCCAGGACATGAATGAAGCAATGCGAGGTGTTCAGCGACCTGACCTGAAAGATGCCGGGTACGAGCTGAGCGTTGACAGACAGCATGCGGACCTCCGAGCTGTTTCCTCGTGCGGTCTGTTCCAGCGCCTGGCTGTCGGCTGGAAAGTGCTTGAGCCCCAGTGCATCTAGCGTCAGGTAATAACCGTTGCGGCTGATCTTTTTCCGGGCGAACTTTCGTGCCAGCACATCGAGAAAGGAAAGCCTGGCCAGTGCGCGGTAAGTCGTTTCATGTTTGTGCCAGAAGGCATTGACCTTGCTGGTGTAGTCATCGACCCACGGGGCATTGATGATGAGGTCAAACAGTGTCCTGGAGCTTAGTGATGGCGTATCCGGGGCCGGCAATGTGTCGGTTATCGTGCAGCTCAGCAGGTCTGCCAGCCGGCTCGTGTCGCCAGATATCAAGGCCAGTTCGGTCAGGGAGAGTCGGGCGCTGTAACGCTCGCGCCCACGCTCATCGACCGATGGCCGGTTTTCGGTCGTGAAGGTGATGTGCAGGTGGTCAGGGTCCAGTTGCTTGCCAGCCTTCTGCAGCAGCAGGGCTTTCAGTTGCTCGCCGATATACGCCCGTCGGGGAGGAGGGCAGTCCATGTCCAGTTGCAGGGTTTTCAACAGCAGGATCGAGTCGGCAAGCAGTTTGAAACCGGGGCTTTTTCTGAGCTTTTTCAGTCGCTGTAGGGCTTGTGTATCGGGTAATGCCGAAGGTGATGGCGAGGCGATCTCCGGCAGCGGTTTTTCGTCAGTCGGGTAATGCAGCGGCGCAAGGGAAAATGCCCCCGAGCCATTGAGGCTGTCTTTTCGTTCCGAATCAGGCCCCGGCAATATGATGAAATCGGGATGCTCCAGATTGGAAGCAGCAGAGAGGGATTTCCAGAGTTCATCCATGACAGTGACATAGCGAAGTGAGTGGCCGCTTACTATGTCACTGCCAAGGCTGCGCAGTTGCCTATCTATTTATGGGTTCAGCGCTGTTGCAGATAAGCACGCCAGCCGCCCAGATGGCTGATATCGGTCGCGCCTTCAAGGCCGTAAGGCTCGCAGATAAAGCCGCTTTCCCAGCGTCCATCGGCCAGTTGCACCTTGCCCAGCCCCAGCGGTGCGGGAATGCCGGTCAGGAATGAACCCAGCTCACGGCTCGGCAGCTCCCAGACTTCCACCTCTATCGCCACGCCATCTTGCGCGACACGCAACATGCCTGGACGAAACGGCGGGCCGCCTGCCAGTGCATACAACTGATAGTCGGGCGAGCTTTGTGTCACTTCCAGCAAGCGTGCGCCGCGCTGCTTGAGTTGCCAGTTCAGTGCCAGGCCGTCCAGGTGGGCGCCACATACCACAAGGCGGCTCATGTCATTGCGGGCGGCGGACTTGGGTTGAGGCAGATCTGGAGTGTGGCCACCGATCAGTGGCAGTGCGGTCTGGCGTTGCAAGGCGTCGGCCATGCTCAGCAGGTACTGATCGGTAAAGGCCCGACCAAACAGCGTTACGCCCCAGGGCAGGCCGTTGTTCATAAAGGCACTGGGGACCGCAACCGCCGCGTAATCCAGCAGGTTGACGAAGTTGGTGTAGTAACCCAGCTCCGAGTTGCGCAACACCGGTTCTGCTTCGAGCTCTGCCGAGGTGACCGGGCGACCGATGCTGGGCGTGACCACGAAGTCCAGGTCTTCAAGCGCCTTGTCGCAGATCGCCTTGAGCGCCTGCAAACGATATTGCGCCCGGAAAGTATCGACACCCGTGACCGCAGGCGCCTTGGCCAGTACAGCGCGGATAACGGGCAGCACGGCGTCGGGAGCTTCCTGCATCAATTGCCCGGCCACGCTGTAGCGTTCGGCGACCCATGGGCCTTCATACAGCAGACGCGCCGCTTCCAGGAAGGGCGAAAGATCCAGGGTGACAGCTTCACCGCCCAGTGCTTTCAGATGAGCGAGCGCCGCCTCGAACAACTGCGGGCCTTCGGCACACCCGAAAAACTCCAGGTCTTCGGCACGTGGCACGCCGAAACGCAAAGCACGGGGCGCGCCGAAGGCCGAAGCGTCGTTCCACAGCGGGTTGCTGCGGCTGTATTCGTCGCGAGGGTCCAGCCTGGCCACCAGCCCCAGCAACTGGCTGGCTTCCCTTGCTGTGGCAGTGAAGGTGGTGACGCAATCCAGCGTACGGCAGGCCGGTACTACGCCAGCCGTGGAGATCAGCCCTTTACTGGCTTTCATGCCGACCAGATTGTTCAGCGCTGCGGGCACCCGGCCCGAGCCTGCGGTGTCGGTGCCCAGCGAGAAGCTGCTGACTCCCAATGCCACGGCCAATGACGAACCGGAACTCGACCCGCCGGACGGATAGTCCTTGAGTACGCTGTTGGGGCATGTGCCATAGGGTGAACGGCTGCCGTTCAGGCCGGTAGCGAATTGATCGAGATTGGTCTTGCCCATGGGCACTGCGCCCAGAGCGATCAGTTGCTCGACAATGGTTGCCGAACGTTGTGGCACATACGCATAGGACGGGCAGGCTGCGGTGGTGGCAATGCCTGCAAGGTCGATATTGTCCTTGATCGAAAACGGGATGCCGTACAGCGGCAGGTCTTTGATATCGCGGTTTTCCAGTACGGCGAGGTAAGGCTCCAGTTCTGCCGGGGTGAGCAGGTGGATGAACAGGTGAAAGTCAGGATTCAGTACGGCGGCCTTTTCATGGAGGGCCAGGATCAGTTGCCGGGGCGTCAGGCTGCCGGACTGGTACGCGGCACGCAGTGTATCCAGTTGCAGGTCGCTTGGGAGTACGTTGTGGTTCATGGCGAATTCCGTCGAAAGAGTTAAAGACACAAGGTTTCAGTCCGTTTCCAGAACGACCACACGTTGCCCGGCTCGCACCGCCGAGCCAGGTTGCACCCGCACATCGCGAACGACGCCGCTCACGGGAGCCAGCAGCGGGATTTCCATTTTCATGGACTCCAGAATCACCAGCACATCTCCTGCCGCAACCCGTTCACCCGGCTGGACCTGCACTTGCCAGAGGTTGCCGGCGATATGGCTGTCGATCCCTTGCTGACCCGCTTCGAGTGCAGGCTCATCGGTGAGCGGGGCCGCACTTTCTTCGCTCTCGAAGTTGGCTTGCCCGCTGGCGATCCAGCGTTCGCGTTCGGCCTGGAAAGCGGCCTGCTGCTGGCTGCGAAAGGCGGCGATTCCCTCGGCTTCCTGACTCAGGAAGGCCTGGTATTCGGCCAGGTTCAGGGTGCTGTGTTCGATTTCCAGCGGGTAGCGGCCCAGCGGGAAGTCTCGACGGATGCGCAGCAGTTCATCGGCGCTGACCGGGTAAAAGCGGATCTGGTCGAAGAAGCGCAGTAGCCAGGGTTTGCCGTCAAAGGCGGCGACTTCGCGATAGCGGTTCCACATCTGCAACGTACGGCCCACGAACTGATAGCCGCCGGGGCCTTCCATGCCGTACACGCACATGTAGGCTCCGCCGATGCCCACCGAGTTTTCGGCGGTCCAGGTACGTGCCGGGTTGTACTTGGTGGTGACCAGACGATGACGCGGGTCCAGTGGTGTGGCGACAGGTGCGCCGAGATAGACGTCACCGAGGCCCATGACCAGATAGCTGGCGTCGAACACCGTTCGTTGCACTTCGTCCAGATTGGGCAGGTCGTTGATGCGGCGGATGAACTCCAGGTTGCTCGGGCACCAGGGCGCGTCCTTGCGCACTGTGGTCATGTATTTCTCGATTGCCAACTGACAGGCCGGATCGTCCCAGGACAAGGGCAGATGCACGATGCGCGACGGGACTTGCAGATCCTGGGTGGCGCAGACGGCATCCCATTCACCGGCGACGATATCCAGCAGTGTTTTGAGAGGCAGTTGTTCGGGCTGGTAATGCACTTGCAGGGAGCGAATGCCTGGCGTCAGGTCGATCACCCCTTGCAGCGCCTTGCTTTCCAGCGCCTGCATCAAGGCGTGCCCGCGGAATCGCAGCACCAGATCCAGTTCGGGAGCCCCGATTTCCAGCAACACATGGGTGTCGCCTGATAGCCGGGCGACCAGTCGTTTGTCGTCCTGGCCTATATCCAGCACAACCGGATTCTGTAGGAGCGGATTTATCCGCGAAGAGGCCGTTACATCCAACGCATCATTTGTGCATGAGCCACCGTCTTCGCGACTGAAGTCGCTCCTACAGAGGAGCGCGCGGGCTATTTCCAGGCTGACCGGGCTGAAACGCACTTTATCTCCGGCCTTGAGCTGCCCCAACTGCCACAGATCCGCTTCGATGATGGTCACCGGGCAGACGAATCCGCCCAGGCTCGGGCCGTCGGGACCGAGGATGACGGGCATGTCGCCGGTAAAATCCACCGCGCCGATGGCGTAGGGATTGTCATGGATATTGGACGGGTGCAAACCCGCTTCGCCACCATCGGCGCGCACCCATTCCGGCTTGGGCCCGATCAGGCGCACGCCGGTGCGGCTGGAGTTGAAATGCACTTCCCAGTCGGTGGCAAAGAACGTGTCGATGTAACCCTCGGTAAAATATTCCGGCGCGCCATGCGGCCCATAAATCACACGAATCTGACGCACATCTGCCAAGGGAGTGATCTGTTCATCCGGCACACGCTGCCCCGCGCTGCGGTCTGCCAGCGTCGCAATATGCAATACATCTCCTGCGCGTAACGCCCGTCCGCCATGGCCGCCGAACTGGCCGAGGGTGAAGGTGCTTTTGCTGCCCAGATAGTCCGGCACATCCAGACCACCGCGAACGCACAGGTAACTGCGTGCTCCGGCACCCGCAATGGTGCCCATCGCCAACGTCGAACCGGCGGGCAGCAACAGCGCCGTGTTCATGGGCTGCGGCTCACCGTCCAGAGTGAACGGGATCTGCGCGCCCGTAACAGCCACTACCGCATCGGTATTGAAACGAATCAGCGGGCCGCTCATGGTGATTTCCAGTGCCGCGCAACCTTCGGCATTACCCAGCAGGCGATTGCCCTGGCGCAAGGCGCGGCTGTCCATCGGCCCTGACGGCGGTACGCCGACCGCCCAGTAACCGAGGCGACCCGGATAGTCCTGGACGGTGGTCTGGGTGCCGCCGCTGAGCACTTCAAAGGTGTCGGCGTGATAGATCAGGTTTTCCAGGCAACGTGTCCACGGCTGGCCGCTGGCAAAGGGGGCATCGACGATGATCTGGCGAAGATAATCGCGGTTGGTTTCCACGGCATACAGGCGCGTGTTGCTCAAGGCTTCGGCCAATGCCTCACTGGCTTGCTGACGATCCGGTGCCCAACTGATGAGCTTGGCGATCATCGGATCGAAAAACGGCGGGATCTCGCAACCGGCTTCAACCCAGGTATCGATGCGCAGCTTCTGGCCATCGGCCTGAGGAAAGTTCACGGCAGTCAACAGGCCGGGGCAGGGCTGGAAGTCGCGCCCTGGATCTTCGGCATACAACCGCGCCTGAATGGCATGGCCGGTGGGTTTCAGTGTGGCTTGCAGCTCGCTGAGCGGCGGCAGATCACCGGCCGCCAGTTGCACCATCCAGCCGACCAGATCGACACCCCACACCTGTTCGGTGACACCGTGTTCGACCTGCAGTCGGGTATTCACTTCCAGAAAGTAGAAACGCTGATCCTCGCTGTCGAAGACAAACTCCACGGTCCCGGCGCTGCGGTAATTGACCGCTTTAGCGAGCTTGATGGCTGCTGCGCAGAGTTCGTCAGCCATGCCGTCCGGCAGGTTGGGGGCCGGGGTTTCTTCCAGGACTTTCTGGTTGCGGCGCTGCACCGAGCAATCGCGTACGCCAAGGGCCAGCACTTCGCCCTGGCCATCGCCGAAAACCTGCACTTCAAGGTGGCGAGCACGCTGGATGTATTTTTCGATGAACACGCCCGCGTCGCTGAAGTTGTTCTGGCCCAGGCGCTTCACGGCTTCAAAGGATTCACTCAGCTCTTCGGCGCTCCGGCACACGCGCATGCCGATCCCGCCACCGCCTGCGGTGCTTTTGAGCATTACCGGGTAGCCGATGCCACGTGCTGCCGTGAGTGCCGACTCAAGGCTGTCGAGCAGCTCGGTGCCTTCGAGCATCGGCACGCCATGCTGTTTGGCCAAGGCTCGCGCCGTGTGCTTCAGGCCGAATACACGCAGTTGTTCTGGCGTCGGGCCGACGAAGGCGATGCCGGCTTCTTCGCAGGCCTGGGCGAACGCCGCGTTTTCCGAAAGAAAACCGTAGCCGGGATGAATCGCTTTGGCACCACTGCTTTGGGCAATGGCGAGAATCTTGTCTACCGCCAGATAAGTACCTGCCGCGCCGCCTTCACCCAGGCTGTAGGCTTCGTCGGCCTGCATCAGGTGCAGGCTGGCGGCATCGGCTTCGGAATAGACTGCAACACCCTTGACCTTCAAGGTGCGCAGGGTTCGCAGGATGCGGCAGGCAATGGCGCCGCGGTTGGCGATCAGCAGTTTGTCGAACATGGCATGAACCCCGGAAACCCAGATTCGCTCGGTTTCGTGATGGGAAGCGGGCCGTCCCGCTATGGGTCGTTGCGCACAACGGTCGTCCGTTGTGGAGGGCTCGATTTTCTGGATTCAGTCGCGAATCAGCAGCCGGGCCGGAGTCGGGTTGTAGCCGTTGCAGGGGTTGTTCAGTTGCGGGCAGTTGGAGATCAGCACGATCACATCCATCTCGGCGCGCAGCTCGACGTACTTGCCGGGCGCGGAAATGCCGTCCTCGAAAGTCAGGCCACCCTCGGCGGTCACCGGGACATTCATGAAGAAATTGATGTTCGGGCCGATGTCGCCTTTGCCCAGGCGACCGTCATGGGCGCAGGCACGCAGGTAGTTGTCCCGGCAACTGTGCATGTGGAGTTTGTCCAGGGCATAGCGCACGGTATTGCTTTCCTGGGCGCAGGCACCGCCAAGGGTGTCATGACGTCCGCAGGTATCGTCGACGATGGTCAGCATCGGCTGGCCGAGGTTGGAATACAGCACGCTGCCGGTGGTCAGGTACACGCTGTTCTGGCGACGCAAGGTGCGTTGTACGTCATAGCGCTCGCGTGGGTTGGCCAGGCTGTAGAACAGGGTATCGACGGCCTGATTGCCTTCCAGGTCGAGAATGCGCACGGTCTGTCCGGCCTTGATCTCGGCCAGGAACGGTTCGCCAGCCGCAATGGTGGCGTCGCAGCAGTGTTGGGTCGAATGCATGACAAGGCCTCCTCAGGCGAACAGACGGTCGGTATTGGTAAAACCACGCTCGTTTTCCGGGCGTGAGGTGCGGCAGTGTTCGGCCACGCTGGCGTCGGCTTTCATCCAGCTCAGCTTCACAGGCTGCGGGGCGTATTTGGGGTTGGGGTCCATAGGGTGTTGCAGGGCAGTGAGTACCACCAGCGTATCCATCGGCGCATACAGCTCGATGTAGTCGCCTGCTTTCGAGTTGTCCGGCACGAAATGCAGGCTGCCGGCCTCGTCCACATTGACCCGGCTGAACAGGTTCAGGGTCATCAGCAGGTCGGACAGGCCCAACCCCCATTTGCCCAGTTCTACCAGCAGGTTGTCGACGCCGTTGCGGAAGAAACCATTGCGCAGTTCCTGATAGCGACCCAGGCCGTATTTCTCTTCGACTTCCGCCGCGTTGAGCACGCCGCCGATGCTGTCGCTCCAGCCGCAGGTGTCGGCGCTGATCGCCGCCAGCACGCGACCCATGTCCGAATACAGGCAGTGGCCGCTGGTGAGTTTGGCGGTGTGTTGGCACTTGAGGCTGTCGGGCAGGTTCAGGCGTTCGGTCTTTTCATGGGCATTGAGCAGCGTCAGGCTGACATTGGCATTGCCGTTCAGGTCTGTCAGGCGCAGCAGCTCGCCGCGCTTGAGCACGAATGAACGATGGGCTCCGCCAGGCAGAAGTTCTTCGGCGAACACGGGAAACAGGGTGGTTGAGTCAGTCATGAGTCGGGCTCCTTTCAAACCGTTTGCAGCGAGTCGAGGGCCGCGCGTGCAGCACGGCGGTCGCTGTTCAAGGGGATGTCGTAAGTGATGCGTGCGCCATAGGCGCCAGGGGCGTGCGGGTCCTGGCGCACCTTGTCGAACACCATCAGGCGGGTGCCGAGGTTGAAGCCTTCGGACAGGTCGTGGGTGACCATGAACACGGTCAGCTTCGTTTCCTGCCACAGCTCCAGCAGCAGGTTGTGCATGTCCTTGCGAATGCCGGGGTCCAGCGCACCAAAGGGTTCGTCCAGCAACAGAACCCGGGGTTTCATGATCAGTGCCTGGGCGATGGCCAGCCGTTGTTGCATGCCGCCGGACAGTTGGGTCGGGTATTTGTCGAGCGCGTGTCCCAGCCCGACTTTATGCAACAGCACGGCGGCCTGTTCCCGTGCATCGCGCCTGGCCTGACCGAACAGCCGACCGAGCCAGGGTGCATTCGGCAGTTCCAGCCCCAGCGCCACGTTGTCCAGCACGCTCAGGTGCGGGAACACCGAGTAGCGCTGGAACACCACGCCACGACTCGGGTCTGGCTCGTTGGCCAGCACCTTGCCGTCCAGCGTGATAGCGCCCCGGCTGGGAATTTCCTGGCCCAGCAGCAGGCGCAGGAACGTGGACTTGCCACAGCCCGATGCACCGACGAGGGTGCAGAACTCACCTTCGGCCACTTCCAGGTTCAAGCCTTCAAGCACAACCTGATCGTCGTACTGCTGCCAGACATTGCGCACACTGATAAAGCTCATCCTCGTGCTCCTTCATACCAGGGGAATGCACGACGGGTCAGGGCTTTCAGGCCCCAGTCCATCAGCCAGGCGAGCAGGGTGATCCAGATCACGTAAGGCAGAATCACATCCATCGCCAGATAGCGGCGTACCAGGAAAATCCGGTAGCCCAGCCCGTCAGTGGACGCGATGGCTTCGGCCGCGATCAGGAACAGCCAGGCCGAGCCCAATACCAGCCGCAAGGCAATCAACAGGCGGGGTAGCAGTTGCGGCAGGATTACTCGCAGGATCAGCGTCCAGGTCGAGGCGCCGAGGGTTTGCGCTTTGATCAGCAATTCCACGGGGATTTCCCGTGCGCGCTGTTCCAGATCCCGCGCCAGAATCGGCGTGATACCGATGACAATCAGCATCACTTTCGATAACTCTCCCAGTCCGAAAACAATGAATAGAATCGGCAGGATCGCCAGCGGCGGTACCATCGACATCACTGTCAGCAATGGCGACAGCGGCGCACCGAAAAGCGGCAGAATCCCCGACGCAATTCCCAGGCACAAGCCCAGCAAGGCGCTGACTCCCAGCCCGATGGCCAGCCGTTGCAGGCTGGAACCGGTGTCCTGCCAAAGCAGATAACTGCCGGTGCGCGAGTCCTCGGTGAAGGCCATACGATTGACCGCATCGGCCATCTGCACCGCGCTGGGCAGCAGTTTGTCGTTGGGGTTTTCCATCAGCCGTGTTGCCGAGCCCGTGAAGTAGGCGAACAGCAACAGGGCGAATGGCAGGATCACCAGAATCAGGCGACCGGCCCGATCCGGGTGGCGATTTATCAAGCGCATGGCAATGACCTTTGGGCTGGGTGCGGTTTACAGCTTGTTGTCGACGGCCATCTGTACGTAGCTTGGGTCGAAGTGCAGCTTGAGGTTGGCCTTGTCGCCTTCAGTCACGCCATTGGCGAACGACATGCCCACGGCGCTTGAGTCTCTGGCACCTTCGCCCAGCAAGCCATGCTCGAAGGAGAAACTGGCGACCTTGCGCATGGTGTCCGGCAGTTGGGTGCTGGTTGCGAAAGCCAGAGCTTCCTTGGGCGTAGCGAACAGCCGAGTGGTGTCGAGTTGCGCCTGGAAGCCCGCCAGATCGGTACCCGAAGCCTTGGCCATGTGCTCCAGTGCCGCCTTGCTGGCAGCCGACTTGGCGTTCATCAGGGCAACCACTTCAAACCAGGCGCCGGTCAGGGCCTTGCCCAAGGCCGGGTTGTCTTTCAGGGTCTGGGTGTTGACCACCATCATGTCCATGATCTCGCCGGGGATCTTGCTCGAATCGAAGACCTGGGTGACGCCAGGCTTGGCCTTGATGTCCGAGAGCATCGGGTTCCAGGTGGTGACGGCTTTCACTTCATCGGTGTTGAAGGCTGCCGAGATATCGGCGTCCGAGGTGTTGACCACTTTGAGGTCTTTTTCGGTGAGGTCTGCGCTGTCCAGCGCACGGGCCAGCAGGTAATGGGAAACCGACAGCTCGACCAGATTGACGTTCATCCCCTTGAGGTCGGCGACTTTCTTGCCTTCGCCCTTGATCACGATGCCGTCATTGCCGTTTGAGAAGTCACTGACGATCAGCGCCGTGCTTTCAACGCCACCGGCTGCCGGAATGGTCAGGGCATCCATGTTGGTCATGGTGCAGCCGTCGAACTGACCAGCGGTGTATTGATTGATCGATTCGACGTAATCGTTGAGCTGGGTGACATCGATCTTGATGCCGTACTTCTTCGCCCATTTGTCGACGATGCCTTGAGTGCCGGCGTATTCCCACGGCATCCAGCCCGCGTAAATGGTCCAGCAGACGTTGAAGTGATCTTTGGGGGCGGCTTGTGCCGAGAGGCTCAATGCAGCGAGTAGGCCTGCTGCGAGCAGACCGGACAGGCGGGACTTTGGCTTGTGCATGCTGAATAAACCTCCAGTAGTGAAAGGGGCGGCCAGGAGCAACTCGACACCACTGGTGTCCTGTCTCCCGGGCTTTTATCCCGCCGTGTAACCTCTACTGGAGGTCGCCAACTCTCGGACCAGCCACTTGCCTGTCGGCAAGCCGGAACCCTAGTCGGCTATTGCAAATTGTGGTGCCGCGAAGCTGTGTTGACTCCTGCACATCAATCGTTAAGCGAGAGTTGTGCCAACTTGCTACAGGCCTTGTTTCTCCAAGGGTGCTGGAAAATGCGAGTGGTTTTAACGCGCCTGTCTGCCTTGTGCTGGTGCAGGTTTGCACCGTGATGAAGCGCTGTGGGGTGAAATGTTTTGTAGCATCTTTGTACGAAACGGCAGCAGGGTCGCTGGGCCTTGTTTATCAAAGGTTTGCGAGCCATTTGGCCATTATTTCAAGGGATCAGTGGCTTGGGGAAATCCCGCACTAGAAAGGTTTTCTGCTGTCAGATAATTCGTCTGCTGGCCAATGTGCAGACGCCGACCAGCGTCGCTGGTTGTGCCCAATCGCGGTCCAAGGAGGCCGCCATGTATCGAAGACCCTTGCTCATCGCTTTGCTGGCCCTGTTCATGACAGGTTGCTATGCAGGTCCTGGTTACTACGAATCCGAGGTGTACACACAACCGACGACTGTCGTCGCTGGAGGGTATGCTTATGACAATGGTTACCGCTCTTCCTATTATCAGGAGCGGCGCATTTATGTAGCGCCTCAGCCACGCTATTACTACAGCCAGCCACCGCGTTATTACGCACCACCGCCACCACCGCGTTATTACGGTCCTCCACCGCAACCGCGCTACTACAACCCTGGCCGGCCACCGGGCCATGCATGGCGTGATCACCGGTTCCGCGGCAATGATGGCTATCGGAACAATTACCGTAACGACTATCGCAATGACTACCGTGGAGGCGGCCGGTCATGGGATCGCGGCCGGGGTGATGGCCGTTATTGATAGGCAGGTGCCAATGTCCCCCTCCTCTTGTGGGAGGGGGCTTGCCCGCGACGAGGCCAGTATTTACGACAAATCCGCCAGCGGATGCCTGCCTTCCCAGGCTTTGGCAAAGTGAGCATCTATCACCGCTCTCGGTATCCTCGCCACATCCTGCCAGTGCCAATGGGGCGTGTGATCCTTGTCGATCAGGCGCGCACGCACACCCTCATTGAATTCCGGATGACTGCAACAGTTGAGGCTCATGGCGTATTCCATCTGGAACACCTGGGCCAGTGACAGATACTTGCCTCGACGGATCTGTTCCCAGATCAGATGAGCGGTCAACGGGCAGCCTTCCAGCAGGTTTTTCGCGCAACGTGCCAGCAGCGCGTCATCCTGATATTGCAGATGACTGATGGCATTCCAGGCACCGGATAGATTTCCGACATCCAGCAACTCATCGATCTGTTGCCGACGCGGCAGCCACTGGGCGGCAGGCAAGTGGCTGATGGCTTCCTGTTGCAGGGCCTTGAGCAGGCTGTTGAGCTGTATTTCAGTCTGTTCCTGCCAGTTCAGTTGCAGCAGGCTTTCTATCAGCACGTTCTGCTGCTCGTCGAGGAGGAAACGGTCAGCCAGGTCCAGGTCCAGCGCGTCACGGCCATTGATGTGCGCGCCGGTCAGCCCCAGAAACAGGCCCAGCTTTCCGGGCAGGCGAGACAGAAACCAGCTGGCGCCCACATCCGGATATAAACCGATACCAATCTCGGGCATTGCCAGGCGGCTGCTCGGAGTAACGATACGAATACTGGCGCCTTGCAATAACCCCATGCCGCCACCCAACACATAGCCGTGTCCCCAGCAGATCAAGGGTTTCGGGTAGGTATGCAGGCTGTAGTCCAAACGGTATTCAGCGGCGAAGAAGCTGGCGGCAAGAGGTGGCACGGTGCCGGGAGATTCACGACAGGCTTCGGCCAGCGAGCGGACTTCTCCGCCGGCACAAAATGCTTTCGGCCCGTTGCCGCGCAGCAGCACGCACACGATTTGCGGATCGTCCGCCCATGCGCCGAGCTGATTCTGAAGGGCCAGGATCATCGGCAGCGACAGGGCATTGAGCGATTTCTCGGCATCCAGACTGGCGATACCTATCCGGGCGCCATCTTGTGCATGAAGCTCTTCGAATTGCAGATTCATCATGACCCTCTCGTTGGCACTGCAGAACGTTGAGTCATTCAGTGTAGGCAGTTACAAATGACTATCTGCAATCAAGTGTAGGAAACTGCTGGTTTGCTGCTGCGCATTTGACATTGGCAGCCAGCTTTCCTAGTGTCGCGCAGTGTTTTTACCGGGTATGACCATGACAAGCGATGACCGCATCAAACTTGAGCCCAGCTGGAAGCAGGCGCTGCGCGATGAGTTCGACAAACCTTATATGGCGCAACTGCGTGAGTTCCTGCGCCAGGAGCATGCCGAAGGCAAGGAAATCTATCCGCCGGGGCCGCTGATCTTCAATGCGCTCAACTCGACGCCGCTGGATCAGGTGAAAGTCGTGATCCTCGGCCAGGACCCGTATCACGGCCCCGGTCAGGCCCATGGCTTGTGCTTTTCGGTACAACCCGGCGTGCCTGCGCCGCCTTCGCTGGTGAATATCTTCAAGGAGTTGAAGCGCGACTTGAACATCGATATCCCCAACCACGGCTGCCTGCAAGCCTGGGCCGATCAGGGTGTTCTGATGCTCAATACCACCCTGACCGTGCAGCGGGCCAATGCGGCTTCTCATGCCGGCAAGGGCTGGCAGCATTTCACCGACAAGGTCATCGAAGTCGTCAGCGCCCATCAGCCGAATCTGGTCTTCCTGCTGTGGGGTTCCCATGCGCAGAGCAAGCAGAAACTGGTCGACGCCACCAAGCATCTGGTGCTGACGTCGGTTCACCCGTCGCCGCTCTCGGCTTATAAAGGCTTTCTGGGTAACGGACATTTTGGTCGCGCCAACAAGTATCTGGAGCAGAATGGGCTGGCGCCGATTGATTGGAGGCTTTAGACGCCAAGCTTCAAGCCGCAAGCTTTAAGCTTCAAGTCAAAAGCTTGCAGCTCCTATCTCCTATTCCACCGCCTGTAAAACGGCTCTGCCAGAAACATCACAAACAGCAGCCGCATGACCTGCATCGCGGTCACTAGCGGAACTGATAGCTGAAGCACTTCGGCTGTCAGGCTCATTTCTGCGATGCCGCCGGGCATCATGCCCAGGGTCAGGGAGCGCAGATCCAGGTGGGTGAGGGCGCTCAGGCCCAGTGCGGCGAGGGCTGCGATCAGCATGGTCAGGGCCGTCCCCACCAGCGTGCGCCCGAGAAAGGACGGGGCCCGCCTGAAGAACTCACGATTGAAGTGACAGCCCAGGCCGCTGCCGATCAGCAGTTGGCCAAGCTGGCTGCCGCCGTTGGGCAGTCCGATTTTCAAGTCCCAGGCGACACTGACCACTGAACTGAGCAGCAGAGGCCCGAATAGCCAGGGATTGGGTTGTTTGAGGCGTTGCCAGAGAAAAGCCAGTACCGCGCCCGCGGGCAGCAGAAACAGCAACCATCGCCAGTCCACCGTTGTGGCATGCAGAGCTGGAGTGCCGCCACCCAGCAGGTATTTGAAGATCGCCGGTACACACAGCACCACCGCCAGCACCCGCAGGCTTTGAGCGGCCGCAACACTGCTGAGGATCGCACCATTGCGTGCGCCGAGATTGACCATCTCCCCCGAGCCGCCCGGCATGCTTGAGAAAAATGCCGTAGGACGATCCTCCCCGGTGCGCAGCATCAGCCAGACGCTGACCACGCTGGAAAGACTGGTCACCAGCGCCCCGAGCACAATCAGGCCGAAATGATCCAGCACTTGCTCGATGACTACCGGGGTGAAGTGCAGGCCAATCCCGATGCCGATGATCAGTTGCCCGACTTTGCGTCCACCGGGGATTTGCGTCAGTTGCCAGGGTGTCAGACAGCGGACCAGGATGATCGCCAGCAACGAGCCGATCATCCATGGCAAAGGCCAGCCGACCTGGCTGGCGAGGTATCCGCCAAGCAGGCCGACCAGCGGAGTGCCCCACCAGCTACGAAAGGACCGGTCAGACATCGGCCAGCGCGCGAGACTGCCGGGAGCGCTTGCGCCAGATCCGGTATAGCGGGAACAGCAGCATGAAAATCGTCAAGATCCAGACACCAATGCTGATCGGGCTGGCCCACAGGATTTCCAGAGCGCCATTGGAAATTGACAGGGCGCGACGCAGGTTCTGCTCCATCAAACCACCCAGAATGAACCCGAGCAGAATCGGCGACAGCGGGAAATCCAGTTTGCGCAGGATATAGCCGAAGATACCGATGCCGACCATCAGGAACAGGTCGAAGGTCGTGGCATGCACGGCATAGACGCCAATCCCGGTAATGATCGCGATCACAGGTACCAGTGCCCAGTTCGGCACGGCAAGGATGCGGGTGAAGATGCGGATCATCGGGATATTGAGGATCACCAGCATGATGTTGGCTATGAACAATGAAGCGATCAGGCCCCAGACGATGTCCGGTTGTTGCTGGAACAGCATCGGGCCGGGCGTGATGTTGTACAGCGACAGCGCGCCGATCATCACTGCTGTTGTGCCGGAACCCGGAACACCCAGGGTCAGCATGGGCACCAGCGCGCCACAAGCGGTTGCGCCGATGGCGGTTTCAGGCGCCGCGAGGCCACGCATGTCGCCCTGGCCGAACTTGCCGCTCGGGCCTGCAATGCGTTTTTCAGTCATGTAAGCCACGGCGCTGGCCAGCGTTGCTCCGGCACCCGGCAATACGCCCAGACCGAAACCGAGCAGGCCGCAACGGATGTTCACCAGGAACACCGCTGATGCTTCCTTGAAGTTGAACAGCATGCGCCCTGTGGCTTTCACGGCTTCCTGGCCACGATGGGTTTTCTCCAGCAGCAACAGAATCTCGCTGATGGAAAACAGGCCTAACACCAGCACCACGAACTGAATACCGTCAGCCAGGTGAATATTGTCACCGGTAAAACGGTATACGCCGCTGTTTGCATCGATACCGACGGCTGACAGGAACAGACCGATCAATGCAGCGATAAAGGTCTTGAGCGGTCGATCACCCGCCATGCCGCCCAGGCAGACAATGGCGAAGACCATCAGCACGAAGTATTCCGCCGGGCCGAAGGCTATCGCCCATTTGGCCAGTAGCGGTGCAAACAACACCATGCCGCAGGTGGCGATGAACGCCCCGATGAATGAACTCCATGCCGACAGTGACAGCGCGACCCCCGCCAGCCCTTTACGGGCCATCGGATAACCATCCAGCGTGGTCATCACAGTCGAAGCTTCGCCGGGAATGTTCAGCAGGATCGAGCTGATACGCCCGCCGTATTCACAGCCCAGATAAACCGCAGCCAGGAGAATCAGTGCCGATTCAGGCGGCAGGCCCAGTGCGAATGCGATGGGAATCAACAGCGCGACGCCGTTGATCGGGCCAAGGCCCGGCAGCAGGCCGACGACGGTGCCAATCAAGGTGCCGGAAAGTGCCGTGACCAGATTGTAAGGGGTAAGGGCAACACCAAATCCCTGGCCCAGATAGCTGAAAGTATCCATATCAATTCTCCAGAACGCTGAGCAGGCCCAAAGGCAAGGGAACGTCCATGGCTTTATCGAACAACAGGTAAAGGCCGACGCTCATCAGGATCACTACCGCGATGCTCGGAACCCAGCGCCCGCCATACAGGCGTGCCATGGGGATGCCGATCAGGATGCTGCTGAGGATGAAACCCAGGGGCTCGAACAGGCCGGCGAAAACCAGCAACAGCGCGATGCAGATGCCGATCTTGATCAGGGTTTCACGATCCAGAGGCGGTTCATCTTCTGAGTGAACGATGGGTGTCGGGCGGATCAGCATGTACAGCAGAGCCAGCCCCATCAGCCCCAGCATCAGCAGAGGAAAGGCTCTCGGGCCTACAGGTTCATAGGAAAAGGGTGCCTGGTAAGGCCAGGCCATCAGTGTCAGACCTGCGCATACCAGTAGCAGTACGGCAGCAAAAATGCGTTGCAAGACCATGGAAAACTCCTGCGTCGCGCCTGCCGGGCAGGCGCAACGGATCGTCAGTCAATTGAGTTCAATCACTGAATCAGGCCGAACTCCTTGGCCAGCATCTTGTAGTCCGCGACTTGTTTCTTGACGTAGGTGTCCAGCTCCGCACCGGTCATGGCGAAGGGGAACAGCTCGCGCTGGTCGCGCAATTTGGCGAAGTCTTCCGACGCCAGGATCTTGTCGAACGAAGTTTTCCACCAATCGTAGGCTTCGTCGCTGACTTTTGGGCCGACATAGAAACCACGGACCACAGGCCAGACGATGTCGTACCCCTGTTCCTTGGCGGTTGGAATGTCATTCATTTCCGGCTCGTCGATGCGCTTCTCGGCGAATACCGCCAGCAGACGCATGTCACCGCTCAGGATGTGTGGCATGGAGTCGGAGATATCGGTACTGCCCACCTGAATGTGGCCGCCGAGCAGGGCGGTTGCGATTTCACCGCCGCCTTCGAGGGCGACATAGCGCAGGGCGCGCGGGTTGATGCCAGCGGCTTTTGCGATCAGTGCGGTCTGCATCCAGTCCTGGCTGCCGACGGTGCCGCCGGAGCCGATCACCACTTTGCTTGGGTCGGTCTTCAGAGCCTGGACCAGGTCGTCGAGGTTCTTGTAAGGCGAATCGCTCTTGACTGCGATGGCGCCGTAGCTGGTGCCCACTGCGGCTAGCCAGCGCACGGCATTTTCATCGAAACGGCCGAACTTGCCTTGTGCCAGGTTGAGCAAAGAACCGCTGGACCACGCCACCAGTGTCCCGGCATCGGCTGGTCGTTGCGCAACCACTGCGTTGTAGGCCACTGCGCCGACACCACCAGGCATGTACGTCACGCGCATTGGGGTGGTCAGGATCTTTTCGTTGATCAGTGCGCTCTGGATCAGCTTGCAGGTCAGGTCGAAACCGCCTCCGGGCGAGGCCGGTGCAATGCATTCCGGACGCTTGGGCTCCGCGGCGAACAATTGTGTAGCAACCAGCATGCAGCCGGCCGCCAGGCTCAAATGACGCAAGGATCGAATCATGGTCAGTCTCCTGAAACGTTTTTTGTTTTTGGATAGAAGAAGCTGTTCAGTACGATTTCTGTCGCACGCACGGTTTATCGTCGACGCAAATGAGCGCATCGCAAGCGGGAAATGGATTTGCTGAGCAAGAACGGAACGGTCGAGGGCTCGACGCAATAGACGAGGTGCAAAGCCAGGGATGGCTTGGACATGGTTGACTCCATTTATTGTTTTTATTTTACAGACGCATCCAGGCGCCTTTATTTACGTGCCCATTTCTGCGGCCGTATCGCGATGCTAAATGGCGAACCTTTCACAAACCTTTCAACTATCTTTGAGAGGTGTATTCAATAGCCTCTAGTTGTTTCAATGCTTCACAGGTTGTGGCACGCCTGTACACTCCGCCTTCGTGCCTTCATTACAACATTCATGATTCAGGAGACGGCGATGCGTGTTCTTCTCGTCGAAGACCATCTGCAATTGGCTGAAAGTATCGCCCAGGCGCTCAAGAACGCAGGTTTGAACGTTGATGTGTTGCACGATGGCGTTGCGGCCGATCTGGCCTTGAGCAGTGAGCAATATGCGGTGGCGATCCTTGATGTAGGGCTGCCGCGCCTGGATGGTTTTGAAGTGCTGGGGCGTTTGCGGGCGCGGGGCAAGAACCTGCCGGTGCTGATGCTGACAGCGCGTAGCGATGTCAAGGATCGGGTCCACGGGCTCAATCTGGGGGCCGACGATTATCTGGCCAAGCCGTTCGAGCTTTCTGAGCTGGAGGCGCGGGTCAAGGCGCTGCTGCGTCGCAGTGTGCTGGGCGGTGAGCGGCAGCAGCGTTGTGGTGTGCTGGCCTATGACCTGGATACGAGACGTTTCACTCTGGGCAGTGACTTGCTGAACCTGACCTCCCGTGAGCAAGCCGTGCTTGAGGCGCTGATTGCCCGGCCGGGTCGGGTCATGAGCAAGGAACAACTGGCAGCGCAGGTTTTCGGCCTTGATGAAGAAGCCAGCCCGGATGCCATCGAAATCTACGTCCATCGCCTGCGCAAGAAGCTCGATGGTCATCCCATTGCCATCGTGACTTTCCGTGGCCTGGGTTATCTGCTGGAAAACCGCGATGCATAACGACAGCCTGCGCTGGCGACTGTTATGGAACCTGGCATTACTGCTGATTGTGTTGATGCTGGCCAGCGGCATGAGCGCCTACTGGAATGGACGCGAAGTGGCCGACACGGCCTATGACCGTACTCTGCTGGCTTCGGCGCGGACCATCGCTGCCGGGTTGACCCAGCGCGACGGCACGCTGAGCGCCGATGTGCCTTATGTGGCGCTGGATACCTTTGCCTATGACAGCGAAGGGCGTATCTATTACCTGGTCAACGACATCAACAAGACGTTGATTTCCGGCTATGAAAACCTGCCTTCCCCGCCTTCAGGAACCTTGCGTACCGACGATTACCCGGCACTCGCCAAGTTCTACAACGGCGTTTACCTGGGCCAGGATGTGCGGGTGGTCAGCCTGCTCAAACCGGTCAGCGAACCCGGCATGAACGGTATGGCGGAAATTCGTGTGGCTGAAACCCAGGAGGCGAGGGTGCGTATGGCCCGCAGCCTGATGGCGGACACTTTGCTGCGTCTGGGGATGCTGGGCGGCGGCGCCTTGTTGCTGGTCTGGATCACGGTCAGCTCCACATTGCGTCCGCTGGAGCGACTGCGTACTGCCGTGGAGGAGCGACAGCCCGATGACTTGCGCGCTCTGCCTATGGTTGAGGTGCAGCGTGAACTGCGCCCGCTGGTGAATGCGCTCAACCACTTCACTGAGCGCCTGCGTTTGCAGTTTGAGCGTCAGGCGCAGTTCATTGCCGATGCCGCCCATGAATTGCGCACGCCACTGGCTGCGCTCAAGGCGCGGGTCGAGCTTGGTTTGCGTGATTCCGATCCTCAGCAGTGGCGTTCAACCCTTGAGGCCGCAGCCCAAGGGACGGATCGGTTGACGTCTCTGGCCAACCAGTTGTTGTCACTGGCGCGCATCGAGAACGGAGCCCGCGCGATTGCCGAAGGTGGCGTGCAGAAGCTGGATCTGAGCCAGTTGGCCCGTGAACTGGGCATGGCCATGGCGCCACTGGCTCATTCCCGTGGCGTTGCGCTGGCGCTTGAGGCTGATGAGCCGGTCTGGCTGCGTGGCGAGCCGACGTTGCTCAACGAGTTGCTGAGCAACCTGATCGACAATGCTCTGGCGCATACCCCGGTGGGCGGCAACGTTGTGTTGCGGGTTTATGGACCCTGCATTCTGGAAGTCGAGGACGATGGTTCGGGTATTCCAGAGGAAGACCGCGAGCGGGTCTTCGAGCGTTTCTACCGCCGCAATCAACAGGGTAGCGGTTCCGGGTTGGGGCTGGCGATCGTCGGTGAGATCTGCCGCGCCCACCTGGCGCAGATATCTCTGCATGACGGGGCGCAGCGTGGTTTGAAAGTGCGAGTCAGTTTTGCTGCCTTTCAGTAAAGCATACCCATCGCTTCGTCCATTTCAGCACTCAGCAGCCCACCGGCCACATTCAGCCGTAATTGATGAAAGGCTGGCAGGTCGACAATGTCGATCTGGCTGAAGGGGTGAGTGGTGTTCTTGTGGATGTGGATGGTCGCGACTTGTACCAGATCGATGTAATCGGCACTTCTGGACACCCGTGTGAAATCCTGGAACTGCGCCGGCACTGCCGCCAGCGGCTCCGGGAAATCCCATGATCGCAGCAGGCGTTCGCCGATGATCGGGTGAATGTTGTCGATCACATGGTTGAGGCTGATCGGGTCGGACAGCAGATCGAAGTGGTCTTCGGCGTACGTCAGGATCGGCAGGATGCCGATGAGGTGGATCAGCCCGGCGAGCGTGGCCTGATCCGGCTTCAGGTTGGTGTGCCGGTGACACAGGGTATAGCTGATCCCGGCCACTTGCAGGCTCTGCTTCCAGATTTCCCGCATCTTGTGTTCGATGACTTCCGACTTGGCGTGAAACATCTGCTCGACAACAAGGCCGATGGCCAGGTTGCAGGTGTAATTGACGCCCAGGCGGCGGATGGCGGTGTTTACGTCGCTGACTTCAAAGTTGGCGCGCAGCAACGGGCTGTTGGCAACCTTGATCAGTCGTGCGGACAGTGCGGTGTCACTGCCGATGACTTTGCTCAGTTCGGCAATGCTTATTTCGGTGTTTTCGGCAGCCAGGCGAATTTTCAGGGCTACCTCTGGCAGGGTAGGCAGAAACAAGGCATCTCTATCGATTGCCTTGATCAGGTTTCTCTGCACCTCGTCAGCCATCTTGCTCATGTTGCATCTCGCAGCCGTTGGGGGTGTTCAGGCCGCCTGGACGCCGGGTAAGCGTCAGGAGGCCAGATAGCTTTTGTGACAGTTGTAACGTGCGGGTGTTCGCCGTAACGGCTTAACGCTGGGTTTCGAGCTTGCTGTCCAGGGTGTAGGGCAGTTCGCTCAATTGCAGGGTTGGTCCGTCTGGCGAGCCGAGATGAAGGTTGCCGCTTTCCGCGGCATCGGCTTGCAATACCGCCAGCAACTCGATGCCTTGCTCGGCGTTGGCTGCGATAACGACATTGCCCACGGCGCTGTTGTGTACGGGAGAGAACAGCGACGTACCGGGTTCGGGAAGTTCGCTGGCCTCCAGCGTAAGGCGATAAAGCCTGCGCTTGAGTTTGCCAAGATACTGCATGCGGGCCACGATTTCCTGGCCGGTGTAGCAACCTTTCTTGAAGCTGACGCCGCCGACCGCCTGCAGATTGATCATCTGCGGGATGAATTCTTCGCGAGTGCTACCTACTACCTGGCCGATGCCGGCGCGGATCTGGCCCAGAAGCCAGTCATTGAGCGGGCCTTCGGGCAGTTGGGCAGCTAGTCGTGATTTCACATCCTCTGCCTGTTCGGCACGAACCCAGAGTTCGGCGCGGGCAGGAGAAGTGCGGATGGCAATCAGATTGTTGGCGCGCACCAGTGCGTCGGTGTCCTGAGGCAGGTCGAGCCCGAGGCTGACCAGGGCGCCGTCACCATCCTGAAGGCCGAATCGCACCCACGCTGCGCTCTCGTCGGTCAGCTTGGACTTGGAGAAGACTGCGTATTTTTTCAGGTCCAGCAATTGCGGCTCGATCAGCTCGCTGGCCATTGCCAGCAGGCAGCCATCGCCTTCGAGCACGATGCGGAAGCTCGACTGCATACGGCCTTTTTGAGTGCAGCGGGCACCCAGGCTGGATTTGCTGTCGTTCAGGTAGTTGAGGTTGCAGGTCAACTGACCCTGCAGGAATTTGCTGGCATCCACGCCGCGAACGGCAAGAATGCCCTCATGGGATAGCGTGCTGAAGAAAGCTGAGTGGGCCATGGTCATCGCAAGAGGAAAAGTCTGGGGCACATCATAGTGCCGAGTCGTGAATATGGGTATATGAAAACTGCTGCGACCATTGGGCAATTCGCTCAAACGTCTCGCACCTGTATACTCGCGACCTACTTTGAGGAGCGCTCCATGGTCGAAGACGTCGAACTCAACCGCCTTTATTGGCACAGCCGCCGCGGCATGCTTGAACTGGACGTGCTGCTGGTGCCGTTTGTCCGGGAAGTCTACCCGGATTTGAATGAAGAAGATCGTGAGCTTTATCGTCGCCTGCTCACTTGTGAGGATCAGGACATGTTCGGCTGGTTCATGCAGCGTGCCGAATCCGAAGATCCCGAGTTACAGCGCATGGTTCGCATGATTCTGGACCGTGTCCAGCCCAAGTGATCGTTTCGAGTGCCACTGGCAGGCCTCGCGCCTGCTATTGGTCGGGTATCTGAGTATCCAGCTACTGGCGCTCTTTGCCCTGTATTGGCTCGATATCCCAGGCTGGGCTTCTGTGCTCGGCGTCCTGTTTTGTCTGGCCCATGGTTTTTGGGTCGTTCCCGGGTCGATCCTGCTTGCTCGCCGCTCGGCAGTCACCGCCTTGCGGCGTGATCGCAAGGGCTGGCAGTTGTGGAGTGAGCAGGGCGGCTGGCAGCCCGTGCAGCTCTGTCGTGACAGCCTGGCCCTGCCATGGGTCGTCATCTTGCGCTTTCGTCCCGTAAAAGAGGGGCGAGCCGGGCGCTACATTAAAAGTATCTGCATTCCCCGCGATGCGCTGACGCCGGATACTCACCGACGCCTGCGCGTACGTCTGAAATTCAGCCCGCATAGGTGGGCGGTACCAGAATAGTGTCCAGTGCCTCGGGCAGCATGTTCGGATAATCCAGCGTGTAATGAAGGCCGCGGCTTTCTTTGCGCTCCATTGCCGAGCGGATCATCAGTTCGGCCACTTGTGCCAGATTGCGCAACTCGATCAGGTCGCGGCTGACTTTATAGTTGCTGTAGAACTCATCGATTTCATCAAGCAGCAGGCGTACCCGGTGCTGGGCGCGCTGCAAGCGCTTGTTGGTGCGCACGATCCCGACGTAGTCCCACATGAAACGCCGCAGTTCGTCCCAGTTGTGCGCAATGATTACGTCTTCATCGGAGTCGGTCACCTGGCTGGCATCCCAGGCGGGCAGGTTGTCCGGCATCTGAATCTCGGCCAGTTGCGCCTCGATGTCCGCGGCCGCAGAGCGTGCGTAGACAAAGCACTCAAGCAGTGAGTTGCTGGCCATGCGATTGGCACCGTGCAACCCGGTAAAGCTGGTTTCGCCGATGGCGTACAGGCCGGGCACATCGGTGCGGCCCTTGCTGTCGACCATCACGCCGCCGCAGGTGTAATGCGCGGCTGGCACCACCGGGATTGGCTGTCTGGTGATGTCGATGGAGAATTCCAGGCAGCGCTCGTAGACGGTCGGGAAGTGAGTCTTGATGAAGGATTCAGGCTTGTGGCTGATGTCCAGATAGACGCAATCGACACCCAGACGCTTCATTTCGTGGTCGATGGCGCGGGCGACTATGTCGCGGGGAGCCAGTTCGGCACGTTCATCGAAGCGCGGCATGAAGCGCTCGCCGTTGGGCAGCTTGAGATAGGCTCCCTCGCCACGCAGCGCTTCAGTAATCAGGAAGCTCTTGGCTTGTGGGTGATAGAGGCAGGTTGGGTGAAACTGGTTGAATTCCAGATTCGCGACCCGGCAACCGGAGCGCCAGGCCATGGCGATGCCGTCACCACAGGCACCGTCGGGGTTGCTGGTATAGAGGTAAACCTTCGCCGCACCGCCCGAGGCCAGGATGGTAAAGCGGGCACCATAGGTGTCGACTTCCCCCGTCTTGCGGTTGAGCACATAAGCGCCGAGGCAGCGCTGGCCTGTCAGGCCCAGGCGTCGTTCAGTGATCAGGTCGATGGCGGCGCGCTGATCCAGCAGTTCGATATTCGGACGTTTGCTGGCCTGCTCGAACAGCGTCTTGAAAATGGCGGCTCCGGTAGCGTCGGCCGCATGGATGATCCGGCGATGGCTGTGGCCGCCTTCGCGGGTCAGGTGGAATTCGAAACTGCTTTCTTCGGTGTCCGAATGATCGCCGCGAGTGAACGGAACGCCCTGATCGATCAGCCACTGGATCGACTCACGGCTGTGTTCTACCGTGAAACGTACCGCTTCTTCATTGCAGAGACCGCCACCGGCATTGAGTGTGTCTTCGACATGAGACTCTACGGTGTCGGTGTCATCGAGTACGGCAGCAACGCCGCCCTGGGCCCAGAATGTCGAACCGTTGGACAGGTCGCCCTTGCTCAGGACCGCGATGCGCAAATGTCCGGGAAGGGTCAGCGCCAGACTCAATCCCGCCGCACCGCTGCCAATCACCAGTACATCGTGCTGAAAATGTTGACTCATGTATGAATTCTGCCTTTGGCGGCCATCAGGTTCTGTGGTTTCAACACGGCTTTTTACACGGCCGGGCAGGCTGAATTTTGCGCAGCAATACAGTTCGTGCTGAAACGGCATCAGGCCCTAGTATAAGTAAGGGGGTATCGGCACAATAGCCTCGCTTTCATGGCATTGTGAGACCAGTGCGGGGCTGGATTGTGCGCCAGTCCCTGACGTCATGCATACCGTTTTCCGTCGAGCCGGTAGCCGGTGGTCAATCACCGGATTGATTTGGTCGCAAAGGTAGCAGTATGTGTCTTGCACCTGTGTTTTGATCCAGGGAACTTTTTAATGAGGCCCAGGCTCAATAGCGGGTTGCCTGTAAAGGACAGCGACGGCTTGCGCGAGGTCGACCCATCATCGACAGCGCAGCCGCCGACAAGACTATTCACGCAGCCGACTTGTTCGAGCTGCGTTTTTCGTGCGGGTCAAATGAGTACCCGCAGGAAACTTGCTTGGAAGGGGAGAACTTTTGCGAAAAGCCCGAGTCTATGTTTGCAAGCCTGAACGATGGCTGATGCAACACCCCTCCAGGCTCAACGAGGAGTGTTCATGCTAACCCAGGAAGAGGATCAGCAGCTTGTCGAGCGCGTTCAGCGCGGTGACACGCGAGCATTTGATCTGTTGGTGCTGAAGTATCAGCACAAGATTCTAGGGTTGATCGTGCGATTTGTGCACGACACCCATGAGGCTCAGGATGTTGCACAGGAAGCCTTTATCAAGGCCTACCGTGCGCTTGGAAACTTTCGCGGTGACAGCGCCTTCTATACATGGCTGTACCGCATCGCCATCAACACGGCGAAAAACTATTTGGTGTCGCGCGGTCGGCGACCGCCAGATAGCGATGTAAGGTCTGAAGATGCGGAGTTCTACGATGGCGATCATGGCCTCAAGGACATCGAATCGCCGGAACGTGCATTGTTGAGGGATGAGATCGAGGGCACAGTCCATCGGACCATCCAGCTTCTCCCGGAAGATTTGCGCACTGCACTAACTTTGCGTGAATTCGATGGTCTGAGTTACGAAGACATTGCGAGCGTCATGCAATGTCCTGTTGGTACCGTGCGCTCCCGGATCTTCCGCGCTCGGGAAGCCATCGATAAAGCCCTGCAGCCGTTGTTGCAGGAATCCTGAGACAGCGGCGATAGCCAAGAGAGGAAACCGCCATGAGTCGTGAAGCCCTGCAGGAATCGCTGTCCGCAGTGATGGATAACGAAGCGGATGAGTTGGAATTACGTCGGGTACTGAATGCCATTGACGACGCCGAGACACGTGCAACGTGGTCGCGTTATCAGGTTGCACGTGCTGCCATGCATAAAGAGTTGTTGATGCCTCATCTGGATATTTCGGCTGCCGTGTCTGCCGCAATCGCCGATGAAGTCAGCCCGCTCAAGGCCGCTCGCGGTCCGTGGCGCACTCTTGGCCGTCTGGCCGTTGCCGCTTCGGTGACTGTTGCCGTTCTGGCTGGTGTTCGTCTCTACAATCAGGACGAGATTGCAGGTGCCCAGTTGGCCCAGCAGGTTCAACAGCCTGCCAATCTGTCTGTACCGCAAGTAAAAGGCCCGGCAGTACTGGCCGGTTACACTGAAAGCACCGAGCAAGCCACAGGCCCGATGGCCAATGGTGTCTTGCAGGGGCAAGCCGGTGAAGGCGATCAGCGTCTGCCAGGTTATCTGCGTCAACACGCTCAGGAAGCAGCGTTGAAGGGTACTGAAAGCGCGCTGCCATACGCACGTGCTGCCAGCCTGGAAAACCGTTAAGGAGGATCATGCGAGCCGTCCCTCTATTACCGCTTTTGCTTGGTGGATGGCTTGTCCTTCCCGCGCATGCAGATGATGCGCAAGACATGTTCAAGCGTCTTGCGCAGGCCAATCAGCAGCAGAGCTATCAAGGTACTTTCGTTTACGAACGTAATGGCAGCTTCTCCACTCACCGTATCTGGCACAGCGTTGCCGACGGTAAGGTTCGCGAGCGGCTGCTCCAGCTTGATGGTTCTGCTCAGGAGGTCTCTCGCGTTGACGGCTTGACCCAATGTGTCAGTGGCACACTGGTGTCGGGCGTTGCCAACCCTTCCGATTCGACAGCACGTGTATTCGATACCAAAAAGCTCTCGGCCTGGTACGACATGACCATTGTCGGCAAGTCCAGGGTTGCGGGTCGGGCGGCTACCATTGTGGCGATGACGCCCAAGGATCAGCACCGATACGGCATCGAACTGCATGTGGATAACGAGACCGGTCTGCCTCTGAAATCGCTCCTGTTGAGCGAAAAAGGTCAGTTGCTGGAGCGCTTCCAGTTCACCGAACTCGATACCGTCGCTCCTTCTGCCGAGTCGCTGCAACCAAGTTCCGACTGCAAGCCGGTGAGTGTCGCCAAGGCCAAGGCCGAACCTGCGAGCGCGCCTGTTGCGTGGCGTTCCGAGTGGCTGCCGCCTGGCTTTGAGCTCAGCAGCAGTTCATCGCGCAAGGATCCGGCGTCGAAGGCGTTGGTCACCAGCCTGATGTATGGCGATGGTCTTGCACGTTTTTCGGTATTCATTGAGTCGGTGAGTGACGGCACCAGTACGGATATTCGTACCCAGTTGGGGCCTACCGTTGCCGTGTCCCGCAGGCTTACCACGCCCAAGGGCGTCGTCATGGTGACTGTGGTTGGCGAGATCCCTATGGGGACTGCCGAGCATGTAGCCTTGTCGATGCGCAGTGCCGATGTGCAGGCCAGCAACAAGTAGTTCTGGATAAGTAGCTCTGGAAACGAGGTCAGTGCCCGGGATGTGTAAAAGGTTTCATCTTGGGCCCGATAAGCCGCCAGACCGCAGTTAACCTGGCCTTTGGCAGAGATACTGAAATGTTTGGTGAGGTTTGCAAGTTGCAAAAAATCTCGTTTTTTTCTATAGGTCACAGCCTTGCAGCTCTGGCCTTTGTCGTTTGTGGGGCCAAAAAGCTGACCCAAGGATAGCGCCGCATCCGAATGCGGCGCATGGGGTCTTTGAGTCAGTCGCTCTGTACTGCTTAACTTTGCTCGTTGTTAACGGGAGCCGTATGTCGATACCACGCTTGAAATCTTATGTTTCACTGATTGCCGCCATGATGATGCTCGGCCAGGTCGCTGTGGCTCAGGCCGAGGATTTGCCGGATTTCACTGTGCTGGTTGAGCAGGCATCGCCTGCGGTAGTGAATATCAGTACCCGCCAGAAAATGCCTGATCGTGCAATGGCCGCTCAGGTTCCTGATATGGAAGGCCTGCCACCCATGCTTCGCGAGTTTCTCGAGCGCAGCATGCCGCCTGGATCTCGTGCCCCCGGAAAGGGCGATCGTCAGCGCGAAGCGCAGTCGCTGGGGTCGGGGTTCATTATTTCCGGTGACGGCTACGTCCTTACCAATAACCACGTGATTGATGGCGCCGATGAGATCATTGTGCGTCTCTCCGATCGCAGTGAGTTGAAGGCCAAGCTGGTCGGTACCGATCCGCGTACCGACGTTGCCGTTCTGAAGATCGATGGCAAGAACCTGCCTACCGCCAAGCTGGGTAATTCCAACAAGCTGAAAGTAGGCGAGTGGGTACTGGCTATCGGTTCGCCGTTCGGTTTTGACCATTCGGTTACCAAGGGCATCGTCAGCGCCAAAGGCCGCAGCCTGCCGAACGATACTTATGTACCGTTCATCCAGACCGACGTAGCGATCAACCCGGGTAACTCGGGTGGTCCGCTGTTCAACATGGCTGGTGAAGTGGTTGGTATCAACTCGCAGATCTTTACCCGCTCCGGCGGTTTCATGGGGCTGTCGTTCGCGATTCCGATCGACGTGGCCATGGATGTCGCCAATCAGCTCAAGACCAATGGCAAGGTCAACCGCGGTTGGCTGGGCGTTGTGATTCAGGAGGTCAACAAGGACCTGGCCGAGTCTTTCGGTCTGGACAAGCCTGCTGGCGCCCTGGTTGCCCAGGTGCTTGAAGATGGCCCGGCTGCCAAGGGTGGCTTGCAGGTCGGTGATGTAATCCTCAGCGCCAACGGCCAGCCGATTGTCATGTCCGCCGACCTTCCTCACCTGATCGGCAATCTCAAGGACGGCAGCAAGGCCGAGCTTGAAGTGATCCGTGATGGCAAACGTCAGAATCTGACGGTCACCGTCGGAGCGCTGCCGGACGAAGGTCAGGAAATGGGCTCTTCGGGTTCTGCTGCCGAGCGCAGCAGCAACCGCCTTGGGGTTTCGGTGATAGAGCTGACCGCCGAGCAGAAGAAAAGCTTCGACCTCAAGGGTGGAGTGGTCATCAAGGAGGTTCAGGGTGGTCCTGCTGCCTTGATCGGTCTGCAGGCGGGTGACGTGATCACTCACCTGAACAATCAGGCCATCGTTTCGGCGAAGCAATTTACCGAGGTCGCCAAGAGTCTTCCCAAGGATCGTTCCGTCTCCATGCGCGTTCTGCGTCAGGGGCGAGCAAGTTTCATTACCTTCAAATTGGCTGAGTAATCGGCAGATTTGACGAAAAAGGGCGGTAGAAACCGCCCTTTTTTGTGGTTGCCTGCCGGGTGGATATTGATCTGTATGCCTCCAGACGTGACGCCTCTTGCTTCCTTCAGGTACAATTCCCGGCTATTTTTCGGCGGGTAATCTGCCTGCAACCTTTTTGAGTGTTGATCCGTGAGTGATTTGAGTCATATCCGCAATTTCTCCATCATCGCCCACATTGACCATGGCAAGTCGACGCTGGCCGACCGCTTCATTCAAATGTGCGGTGGCTTGTCCGAGCGCGAAATGGAAGCGCAGGTCCTCGACTCCATGGATCTTGAGCGCGAGCGCGGGATCACCATCAAGGCCCACAGCGTTACCCTGTACTACAAGGCCAAAGACGGTAAGACCTACCAACTGAACTTCATCGACACTCCGGGCCACGTGGACTTCACCTATGAAGTCAGCCGTTCCCTGGCTGCCTGTGAAGGCGCGTTGCTGGTTGTCGATGCCGGTCAGGGTGTCGAGGCGCAGTCGGTTGCCAACTGCTACACCGCTATCGAGCAGGGCCTTGAGGTCATGCCGGTCCTGAACAAGATGGACTTGCCGCAGGCCGATCCAGACCGCGTCAAGGAAGAGATCGAGAAGATCATCGGCATCGATGCTACCGATGCGGTGGCATGCAGCGCCAAGAGCGGCATGGGTGTCGACGAGGTGCTGGAGCGTCTTGTCGCTACCATTCCTGCGCCTGAGGGCAACATCGAAGATCCGCTGCAGGCGTTGATCATCGACTCGTGGTTCGACAACTACCTGGGCGTTGTCTCCCTGGTGCGCGTGCGTCATGGCCGCGTCAAGAAGGGTGACAAGATCCTCGTCAAGTCCACCGGCAAGGTGCATCTGGTCGACAGCGTCGGCGTGTTCAACCCCAAGCACACTGCAACCGTTGACCTGAAAGCCGGTGAAGTAGGTTTCATCATTGCGGGCATCAAGGACATTCATGGTGCGCCGGTCGGTGACACCCTGACCCTGAGTTCCACACCCGATGTAGACGTGCTGCCGGGCTTCAAACGCATCCAGCCGCAGGTTTACGCTGGCCTGTTTCCGGTCAGTTCGGACGATTTCGAGGATTTCCGTGAAGCGCTGCAAAAGCTGACGCTCAACGACTCTTCGCTGCAGTACCTGCCGGAAAGCTCCGATGCACTGGGCTTCGGCTTCCGTTGCGGCTTCCTGGGCATGCTCCACATGGAGATCATCCAGGAGCGTCTGGAGCGCGAATACGATCTGGACCTGATTACCACTGCACCAACGGTAATCTTTGAGCTGTTGCTCAAGAGCGGCGAAACGATTTACGTCGACAACCCGTCGAAGCTTCCTGACCTGTCCTCTATCGAGGATATGCGCGAGCCAATCGTGCGGGCCAATATTCTTGTGCCTCAGGAGCACCTGGGCAACGTCATTACGCTGTGCATCGAGAAGCGTGGCGTGCAGCACGACATGTTGTTCCTGGGGACCCAGGTTCAGGTGAGCTATGACTTGCCTATGAACGAAGTGGTTCTGGACTTCTTCGATCGTCTCAAGTCTGTCAGCCGTGGTTATGCTTCTCTGGATTATCATTTCGATCGTTACCAGTCAGCCAATCTGGTCAAGCTCGATGTGTTGATCAACGGCGAGAAGGTCGACGCACTGGCGTTGATCGTGCACCGTGACAACGCGCACTACAAAGGGCGTGCGTTGACCGAGAAAATGAAAGAGCTGATTCCGCGGCAGATGTTCGATGTGGCAATCCAGGCCGCCATTGGCGGGCAGATTGTGGCGCGTACAACCGTCAAGGCACTTAGAAAGAACGTACTGGCCAAATGTTATGGCGGCGACGTAAGCCGTAAGCGCAAGCTGCTTGAGAAGCAAAAGGCCGGTAAGAAACGCATGAAGCAGGTCGGCAACGTGGAGATTCCACAGGAAGCTTTCCTTGCAGTGCTCAGGTTGGAATAGTCAGGTCCTATGTCACTAAATTTCCCGCTGTTGTTGGTCATCGCAGTCTTTGTCTGTGGCGTGCTCGCACTGATCGATCTGGTTTTCCTGGCGCCTCGTCGCCGGGCGGCCATTTCGACCTACCAGAGCAGTGTCAGTCAGCCGGACATCGCGGTTGTTGAGCAATTGAACAAAGAGCCTTTGCTGGTCGAATACGGCAAATCGTTCTTTCCGGTGCTGTTTATCGTTCTGGTGCTCCGTTCGTTTCTGGTCGAACCCTTCCAGATTCCTTCGGGCTCCATGAAACCGACACTGGAGGTGGGTGATTTCATCCTGGTCAACAAGTTCTCCTATGGCATCCGCCTGCCGGTGCTGGATCAGAAAGTGATCCAGATCGGCGATCCGAAGCGTGGCGATGTCATGGTGTTTCGCTACCCGAGCGACCCTAGCGTCAACTACATCAAGCGTGTAGTCGGGTTGCCGGGCGACCACATCCGTTACACCAGTGACAAGCGTCTGTTCGTCAATGGTGAGCTGGTTGCCAAGAAGCTGATCGGCAGTGAGCCAGGTACTCTGGGCAGCGCTGAGCTGTACGAAGAGCTGCTTGGCGATGTCGAGCACCAGATCCGCCAGGAGATGAGCCGCTATCGCGCACCGCCTGACAGCGAGTGGACCGTGCCGGCCGAGCATTACTTCATGATGGGTGACAACCGCGACAACTCCAATGACAGCCGTTACTGGGACGATCCGAATATTCCCAAGAATGAACTGGGCATGGTCCCGGACAAGAACATCGTCGGCAAGGCCTTTGCTGTCTGGATGAGCTGGCCGGAGCCCAAACTCAGTCATTTCCCTAACTTTTCACGTGTAGGGTTGATCAAGTAATCAATGCGGCGCTGCTAGAACAGCGCCGTATCTCATTTGGGCTGGCCCGAAACGTTTCTGACCGATAAATCATGTCGGTTGCGTGAGCGGGCTATTCTTGAGGTCGAGGTCGAAGCATGACGTTCTCCGCTTCTCAGAAAGGTTTGTCGTTCGTGGGATGGCTGGTTGCGCTGGCGTTTGTCGCATTTGTGACGAGCACGGCTTTCAAGCTGATCCCGCACTACCTTGACTACATGTCGATGAAGAAAATCATCGAGACGGTCGAGAGCAATCAGGCCCTGGATATCACCACGGTCGACGATTTTTACAGTTATGTCGGTAAAAACATGCAGGTCAACAATATTCGGGATGTGGATTTGAACAAGGCTTTAAAGGTGACGGTGCAGAACAACAAGTTCAGTGCCCATTTGAAATATGAACAGCGTGAGCCGTTGATCCAGAATATCGATCTGGTGATGAAGTTCGACCAGCAATTCAGCGTGGGTAAACTGTGAGCGTATCCTTGAGCCGCCTGGAGCGTCAGCTCGGCTATACCTTCAAGGATCAGGAACTGATGATCCTGGCCCTGACTCACCGCAGTTTTGCTGGCCGCAACAATGAGCGTCTGGAGTTTCTCGGTGATGCGATCCTCAATTTCGTGGCCGGTGAAGCCTTGTTCGAGCGCTTCCCTCAGGCCCGCGAAGGCCAGTTGTCGCGTTTGCGCGCACGCCTGGTGAAAGGGGAAACCCTCGCACTGCTGGCCCGTGGTTTCGATCTGGGCGAGTACCTGCGCCTGGGGTCCGGTGAGTTGAAGAGTGGCGGCTTCCGTCGCGAGTCGATTCTTGCCGATGCCCTTGAAGCCTTGATCGGTGCGATCTATCTCGATTCGGGCATGGAGGTTGCGCGTGAGCGTGTCCTGGCATGGCTGACCAACGAGTTCGACAGCCTGACCCTGGTCGACACCAATAAAGACCCTAAAACCCGACTGCAGGAATTCCTCCAGTCCCGTGCCTGTGAATTGCCGCGTTACGAAGTGGTGGATATCCAGGGCGAACCGCATTGCCGGACGTTTTTCGTCGAATGCGAGATCACCTTATTGAATGAAAAGAGTCGAGGCCAGGGTGTCAGCCGTCGCATTGCCGAACAGGTAGCCGCGGCCGCAGCACTCATTGCCCTGGGCGTGGAGAACGGTCATGACTGATACAACTGCAACTCGCTGTGGCTATGTTGCCATCGTCGGCCGCCCCAACGTAGGCAAGTCAACGCTGCTCAACCACATTCTGGGCCAGAAACTGGCAATCACCTCGCGCAAGCCGCAGACCACTCGTCACAACATGCTGGGTATCAAGACCGAGGGCGCCGTGCAGGCGATCTATGTCGATACCCCCGGTATGCACAAGAACGGCGAGAAAGCGCTCAACCGATACATGAACAAGACCGCTTCGGCTGCGTTGAAAGACGTCGATGTCGTGATCTTCGTGGTTGACCGCACCCGCTGGACTGAAGAGGATCAGATGGTGCTCGAGCGCGTCCAGTACGTACAAGGTCCTGTCATCCTGGCGATCAACAAGACCGATCGCATCGAAGACAAGAGCGATCTGATGCCGCATCTGGAATGGCTGCAAGGCCAGTTGCCCAATGCGTCCATCGTGCCGATTTCCGCGCAGCACGGGCATAACCTCGATGCGCTGGAAGGCCTGATCGCTTCCCATCTGCCGGAAAACGATCATTTCTTCCCGGAAGACCAGATTACCGACCGCAGCAGTCGTTTCCTGGCTGCCGAACTGGTTCGCGAGAAAATCATGCGCCAGCTGGGTGCCGAGCTTCCATACCAGATCACCGTCGAAATCGAAGAGTTCAAGCAGCAGGGCCGCACCCTGCATATCCATGCCCTGATTCTTGTCGAACGTGACGGCCAGAAGAAAATCATCATTGGCGACAAGGGTGAGCGGATCAAGCGTATTGGCAGCGATGCACGTCGCGACATGGAGTTGCTGTTCGACTCCAAGGTCATGCTCAACCTGTGGGTCAAGGTCAAGGGTGGCTGGTCCGATGATGAGCGCGCCTTGCGTTCGTTGGGTTACGGCGACCTGTAAGTGTTCTGTCACCCGATCATGATTTCTTCATGATCGGGTGAATCCCCTTTCTTTCGAGCCAGCCCGATGAGCACGCCAACCGGCCAACCTGCTTATGTGCTCCACAGCCGGGCATATCGCGAAAACAGCGCCCTGGTCGACTTCCTCACACCGCAAGGCCGCTTGCGCGCCGTGTTGCGTAATGCGCGTGGCAAGGCAGGCACTCTGGCGCGGCCCTTTGTTCCTCTGGAAGCAGAGTTTCGCGGGCGTGGTGAACTCAAGAATGTCGGGCGCATGGAAGGTGCCGGTGTTGCCATCTGGTTGTCCGGTGAAGCCTTGTTCAGCGGCATGTACCTCAACGAACTGCTGATTCGCCTGCTGCCTTCCGAAGATCCTCACCCCGCCGTTTTCGATCACTATGCCGCGACCCTGACGGCATTGGCGCAAGGCCGTCCCCTGGAGCCGCTGCTGCGATCATTCGAGTGGCGACTGCTGGACGATCTGGGCTATGGCTTTGCGCTGGACATGGATATCAATGGCGACCCCCTTGCTGCTGACGGTTTGTATCGCCTGCAAGTGGATGCCGGGCTTGAGCGGGTTTATCTGTTGCAGCCCGGACTGTTTCAGGGTGTTGAACTACTGGCCATGGCCGAAGCTGACTGGAGCGCTCCGGGAGCGTTGTCCGCAGCCAAGCGCTTGATGCGTCAGGCATTGGCTGTGCATCTGGGCGGTCGTCCATTAGTGAGCCGTGAACTGTTTCGCAAGCCGTGAGCAGGCTTTATGCTCTGCGGCCTGCTTCGATCAAACTTCAGGAGACACCCGTGACCCAAAGCACTCGCATCCTTCTTGGCGTGAATATCGACCACGTTGCCACCTTGCGTCAGGCTCGCGGTACACGTTACCCGGACCCGGTGAAAGCCGCGCTGGATGCCGAAGAGGCGGGCGCCGATGGCATCACTGTGCATTTGCGTGAAGATCGTCGGCATATTCAGGAGCGCGATGTGTTGCTGCTCAAGGATGTTCTGCAGACACGCATGAATTTCGAGATGGGCGTAACCGAAGAAATGCTCGCCTTCGCCGAGCGCATTCGTCCAGCTCACGTATGTCTGGTGCCGGAAACCCGCCAGGAGCTGACCACCGAAGGCGGCCTGGATGTCGCCGGGCAGGAAACCCGGATCAAGGCTGCGGTCGAGCGACTGGCGAAGATCGGTTGCGAAGTTTCGCTGTTCATCGATGCCGACGAGCAACAGATCGCTGCTTCCAGGCGTGTCGGCGCTCCTGCCATCGAACTGCATACCGGCCGTTATGCCGATGCACAGACGCCGGATGAGGTCGCAGAAGAACTCAAGCGTATTGCCGATGGCGTAGCTTTCGGTGTGGCTCAGGGCCTGATCGTCAATGCCGGCCATGGCCTGCATTATCACAACGTCGAAGCGGTGGCGGCGATCAAAGGGATCAATGAGCTGAACATCGGGCATGCGCTGGTTGCACATGCCTTGTTCGTGGGCTTCAAGGCTGCTGTGGCCGAAATGAAGGCATTGATTGTGGCGGCAGCCAGGTAATCAGCCTCAGGGCTTGCGCCCGACAATCACAGCACGCATCGGTGCGGGCAGGCCTTCAACGGTGCGGCTGTGATCTTGCGGATCAAGGAAATCGCCCAGCGACTGGTAGCGCATCCATTCGGTGCTGCGTTGTTCCTGAACGGTCGTGGTGCTGACATCGACGCAGCGCACATCGGTGAATCCGGCGCGACGCAGCCATAACTCCAGCGCCGGGACCGATGGCAGGAACCATACGTTGCGCATTTGAGCGTAGCGATCTTCCGGGACCAGCACTTGTTGTGCATCACCCGGCACCACCAGTGTTTCCATGACCAGCTCGCCGCCTTTGACCAGACAGTCCTTCAAGGCCAGCAAGTGGTCGACAGGCGATTTGCGGTGATACAGCACGCCCATTGAGAACACGGTATCGAAGCCTTCGAGGTTGGCCGGCAAGTCTTCCAGAGCAAAGGGCAAATGCCAGGCCGGCAGGTCCGGCAGATAGCGCTGCATCGCCTGGAACTGACAGAAGAACAGCCAGTTGGGGTCGACACCAATCACGCTCTCGGCTCCAGCACCGAGCATGCGCCACTGGTAATAGCCGTTGCCGCAGCCTACATCCAGTATGCGTTTACCCTTGAGATCCAGATGTGGCGAGACTCGTGACCACTTCCAGTCCGAGCGCCATTCGGTATCGACATGCACTCCGAACACATCGAACGGACCCTTTCGCCAGGGTGAAAGCCCCATCAAGGCCTTGCGCACTTGAGTGCGGGTCTCGTCGTCGCACTCGACCTCCAGAGTAAAGCTGTCGGCCAGCTCAACGCGCTCCGGCGTGAGTCTGGGCAGGGCATCCAGTGCGCTTTGCCAGCGTTGCAGGTCGCCGTGCCCCTTGGCCATCTTGGCGTCGAGTTGTGCTTGCAGGCCGTTGGCCCATTCAGCCAGAGGTGTGCCTGTCAGGCGGCGAACGAGTGGAGCGAGATCAATCATGGCAGGGCAATCAACGAGGCAAAGTTAAGGCATTGGAACCAGGGGATGACCTTGGAAAAGCCGGCGGCCAGCAGGCGTTGGCGGTGTTCTTCCAGGCTGTCGGGTTTCATGACGTTTTCGATGGCGCTGCGCTTCTGGGCTATTTCCAGATCGCTGTAGCCGTTGGCGCGTTTGAAGGCGATATGCAGGTCGGTCAGCAGTGCATGCTCCTGCTCATCGTTGAAGCGCAGCTTTTCCGAGAGGATCAAGGCACCGCCAGGCACCAGCGCCTGACGAATGCTGGTCAGCAGCGTCAGCCGCTGTTCGGGAGCGATGAATTGCAGGGTGAAGTTCAAAGCCACCACCGAGGCAGGCTGGAACTGCAATCCCAGAATATCGCCTTCTATGACCTCGACCGGCAGCAACTCCTGAAACATCGAGTTCTGTGCATTGAGGTATTCACGGCAGCGCTCGACCATTGCTGCCGAGTTATCCACCGCGATGACCTTGCAACCCTCGCTGCGCACATGGCGGCGCAGGGCTTGAGTCACGGCCCCCAGCGAACTGCCCAGGTCATACAGAACCGTATCGGGTCTGGCGAATTGTGCCGCGAGCACGCCGAGATTCTCGACAATCGTCGGGTAGCCGGGCACCGAGCGCTTGATCATGTCAGGAAAGACCCGAACGACATCCTCGTTGAAGGCGAAGTCAGGCACCTGAGCCAAAGGCTGGGCGAAAATGCGGTCGGGTTCTTTGCTCACGGCTGTTCCGGCGAAGGCTTTGAAAGGCGGGCATTCTAGGCAAGTTGTCGCCGGGATGCATCAGTCAGAGCGTGTTCTCTGACAGAGCGTGTAAAACGCTTCAATTCACCGTGATCGCACACTCGAAGGTCTGCTCGGGAGGCGCTTCAGGTGTCCAGGGTTGCTGGTAGATCATCAGCAGTTGTCCGCTGCCTGCATCGGCCGCCTTGTAGCGCCATACCGATTGTCCGCCACTGCCAACCATTTCCGTGCTTTGCGCGTTTTTATAGACCTCAGGCCCCAGGCTTCGCAGGACGTTCTGTGCCGGGTTCTGGATCTGCCAGCGAAAGCCGGTGGTGGGGTTGCTGGGCAAGGTGAGGATCAGGGTTTGTCCGCTTTTGAGTGTCAGCGGGCAGTCGCTCTGGTCCTCCACTGAAACGATGTTTTTCGGTGTTTGTGCGCAGGCGGTCAGCAGGGCAAGGCTCAAGGGCGCGAGAAGGCGGGCATGGGTCATGACAAGGTCCGATTTTGCGTGACGATGCTGGAGCATAACGCATTGATGCGCGAGCACGATGAAGAACTGTGCAGCCCTGCTGACTGACGTTACACCCGACAAGGTAGGGGAGTTTTGTGAATTTCAGAAAAGTCATACAGCATTAGTGGCGTATTATGGGTTTTGTGTCTGATCTTCATGAAGTATTTAAGCTCCCGATAAACTCATGGAGTTATGAATGGATTGCGCGCAGGCGAGAACGTAAATTGTTTCGCGCTCTTCCATTGTTGCTGGTCGAGGATCTTGATGTCACTGGCTCCTCTTTTTCAGTCGATACAGGATGATGGCGGTATGCCTTGAATGTTCGTTTGGCAAAAGAAAGGTCTTGTGTGCAGCGCAGGGCCTAGAATGAGGTGGCATTTCGATAGGGAAGTGGCACAATCGCCAAGGTTTTTTGTATGGCAGGCTATTTGCGGTTTAATCGACCACAAACAGCGACTGCCCGGCAAGCAATAGCCAGTCAGTTGCGAGCGGTTGTGAGCATTGGATTTTGCTCACGACACTCGGCGACGGTTCGTTGGACAATATGCACAGGATGGTCGCAGCGTGGACGTAGCAGGCGTTGCTGCGGGCAGCTTTTTTGTTTTCAAGGGCGTTGATCGAGCTGTATAGATCAGTTATCGCGACGCTCAGCAGTAAGACAAATTGGTTTTTCGGCCTTGAGGTCTCGTTAATCCCAGGACTGCCTGCCTCATTTTCAGGAATTATTATGTTTAGCGGAAAAAAACTTCTCATCTCTGGCGGTACAGGTTCTTTTGGCAACGCTGTGCTCAAGCGTTTTCTCGACAGTGATATTGCGGAAATCCGTATTTTCAGCCGGGACGAGAAGAAACAGGATGACATGCGCAAGCGCTATGCCAATAGCAAGCTGAAGTTTTACATCGGTGATGTGCGTGACTACCAGAGCGTGCTCAATGCCACTCGTGGCGTCGATTACATTTTTCATGCTGCTGCCCTGAAACAGGTTCCGTCCTGCGAGTTCCACCCGATGGAAGCGGTCAAGACGAATGTCATCGGTACCGAGAACCTGCTGGAAGCCGCAATCCAGAACGAAGTTCGTCGCGTTGTCTGCCTCAGCACTGACAAGGCCGTCTATCCAATCAACGCCATGGGCATTTCCAAGGCGATGATGGAAAAGGTCATGGTCGCCAAGTCGCGTAATGTCGACGATAGCAAGACCGTCATCTGCGGCACTCGCTACGGCAACGTGATGGCATCGCGCGGGTCCGTGATTCCACTCTTTATCGAGCAGATTCGTGCTGGTAAAGAACTGACGCTTACTGATCCCAACATGACGCGCTTCATGATGACTCTGGGCGATGCCGTCGACCTGGTTCTTTATGCGTTCGAGCATGGTAACAACGGCGATCTGTTCGTTCAGAAGGCCCCGGCCGCGACTGTCGAAGTGCTGGCCAAGGCTCTGACTGCGCTGGTGGGCAAGCCTGATCATCCGATTCAGGTGATTGGCACGCGCCATGGCGAGAAGTTGTATGAAGCGCTGTTGAGCCGTGAAGAAATGGCCTGCGCCGAAGACAAGGGCGAATACTTCCGCATTCCGCCGGACCTGCGCGACCTGAACTACGCGAAGTTCGTGGAGCAGGGTGAAACCAAGATCTCGCGCACCGAAGACTATAACTCGCACAACACCGAGCGCCTGGATATCGAAGGCATGCAACGCCTGTTGCTCAAACTGGACTTCATGCGCGCAATCCAGCGTGGCGAGCACGCTACGCCGGAGGAATGAACATGAAGGTTCTGATTACGGGTGCCAACGGTTTCGTTGGCCAGAATCTTGTTTCCCACCTTGGGGAACGGGCCGATGTGCAGGTACTGCGTTTTACCCGTGACGAGTCCCTGGACAGTCTTGCGGGGCTGGTTGCCGAGGCAGATTTCATTTTTCACCTGGCGGGCGTCAACCGTCCACAAGACCCGCAAGAGTTCCAGACGGGCAATACCGATCTGACTCGCGCCTTGTGTGAGGCCATTGTGAGCAGTGGCCGTCAGGTGCCGATTCTGTACACCTCGTCTAGTCAGGCCGAACTGGACAATGCTTATGGCAGCAGCAAGCGGGGTGCCGAAGACGCGCTCGTGGCACTGAATGCCAGCCATGGTGTGCCGGTTCACCTGTTTCGCCTTCCGAACGTTTTCGGCAAATGGGCGCGTGCGAACTACAACTCGGCCGTTGCAACGTTCTGCCACAACGTTTCCCGAGGCTTGCCGATCAGCATCAACGATCCGCAGGCCCGTATCAACCTGGTCTACATCGATGATGTGATCAGGCATTTCCTGGCCGTCATGGACGGTAAGCTGGCGGGTACGCCTTTCGTCAGTGTCGAGCCACAGTATTCGATTACCGTGGGTGATCTGGCCGAACAGCTGTATGTATTTCGCGACAGCCGCCAGTCAATGATCACCGAGCCGGTCGGCACAGGTCTGGTCCGGGCCTTGTACTCGACTTACCTGAGCTACCTGCCCCCTGAGCGCTTCACCTATGAAGTGCCCAGACACGGTGATCCGCGTGGCGTGTTCGTGGAGATGCTCAAGACGCGGGACTCCGGGCAGTTTTCCTACTTTACCGCGCATCCTGGCATTACCCGTGGGGGTCATTACCACCACTCCAAGACCGAAAAATTTCTGGTCATCAAGGGCAAGGCCTGTTTCCGCTTCCGCCATATCGTTTCCGGCGAGTTCTACGAGCTGTTCACCATGGGTGAACAACCGCAGATCGTTGAAACCGTACCCGGCTGGACCCATGACATCACCAACGTGGGTGAGGACGAGATGATCGTCATGCTCTGGGCCAATGAAATATTCGACCGTGAACACCCAGACACTTATGCGCGCCCCGTCGGTACCGAAGCCTGAGCCGCTGTTGACAGGATATTGAAATGAAAAAGCTGAAAATTGTAACTGTCGTAGGCACACGGCCAGAGATCATTCGTCTGTCGCGGGTCATGGCTGCGCTGGATGAGCATTGCGATCACATCCTGGTCCACACTGGCCAGAACTACGATTACGAGCTGAACGAGATCTTCTTTCAGGACCTGGGCATTCGCAAGCCAGACCACTTCCTGAATGCTGCCGGTGCCAGTGGTGCAGAAACCATCGGTAACGTGATCATCGCTGTCGACCGCGTGCTGGCTGAAATCGAGCCAGAGGCTCTGCTGGTGCTGGGCGATACCAATAGCTGCATGGCTGTATTGCCAGCCAAGCGCCGCAAGATCCCGACTTTCCATATGGAAGCGGGCAACCGTTGCTTCGACATGCGCGTGCCGGAAGAGATCAACCGGCGCATCGTCGACCATACGGCCGACATCAATCTGACCTACAGCACCATCGCCCGCGATTACCTGTTGCGCGAAGGTCTGCCGGCAGACCGCGTTATCAAGACCGGCAGCCCGATGTTCGAGGTGCTGGGGCACTACCGCGAAGGCATCGACAACTCGGACGTTCTTACCCGTCTGGGGCTTGAGCCTGGCAAATTCTTTGTGGTCAGTGCGCACCGCGAAGAGAACGTCGACTCGGACAAGAACTTCCTCAAGCTGGTGGATGTGCTCAATACCGTGGCCGAGCAGTTCGGCCTGCCAGTGATCGTCTCCACCCACCCTCGTACCCAGAAGCGTGTCGATGCGATGGGGGTGACCTTCCATGCCAACGTTCGGTTGCTCAAGCCTTTGGGCTTCAAGGATTACAACAAGCTTCAAGTTGAATCCAGGGCCGTACTGTCCGACAGCGGAACGATCAACGAGGAAGCTTCCATCCTGAACTTCCCGGCATTGAACCTGCGCGAAGCTCATGAGCGTCCTGAGGGCATGGAAGAGGCCGCAGCCATGATGGTCGGTCTGGAAACCGAGCGTGTGCTGCAAGGCTTGAGCATCCTGGACAGCCAGTCTCGTGGTGATGTGCGCAGCTTGCGTCTGGTGAGCGACTACAGCATGCCCAACGTTTCGGACAAGGTCGTACGTATCCTGCATAGCTATACCGACTATGTGAATCGAGTGGTCTGGAAGCGGTACTGATCCGAGTAGTGGAAATGGCTGAAAAAGCGTTAAAAGTTCTCGTAGTGACTCAGTATTTCTGGCCTGAGAACATGCGGATCAATGATCTGGTCCGCGATCTTTCGGCGAAGGGGCATGAGGTAACCGTCTTGACGGGGTTGCCTAACTATCCTGAAGGGAAAGTATTTGAAAGTTACCGCGAGAAGCCTGAAGAGTTTAGTCCCTACTGCGGTGCCGAGGTGGTAAGGGTTCCGCTTGTCCCCAGGGGCAAGCGCAGCCTCAGTCTTGCGCTGAACTACCTGTCGTTCTTTATCAGCGCCTCGATCCTGGGGGCTTTCAAGTTGCGCAAACACAAGTTCGATACGATCTTCGTGTATGCCGTTTCGCCAATCATGGCTGCCATTCCGGCACTGGTGATCGGGCGTCTGAAGCGTGCTCCAGTGTTTGTATGGGTGCTGGATCTATGGCCTGAAACCTTGCGTGCCGTCGGTGTGGTGAAGCAGCCTTTACTGCTGGGGCTGGTAGGCAAGGTCGTTTCGTGGATTTATAACCGTACAGACTATCTGCTGCTGCAATCCCACGGGTTCATTGACAACGTTCGGCGTTATTGCACCCGACCGATTACCGATGAGCGTCTGGTTTACTTCCCGAGCTGGGCTGAGGACGATTTTTCATCTTCGGCACCGCCATTATGTGATTTGATCCCGCAGGACCCGAATGTATTTACGGTCGTGTTTGCTGGCAATCTGGGCGAGGCTCAGGATTTCCCGGCTGTACTGGATGCTGCCGAGTCGTTGCGCGTCAGCCATGCCGTACGCTGGGTTATTGTCGGCGATGGCCGCATGAGTGAATGGATTGCCGAACAGATCGCTGCCAGGCAACTGGATAACGTGCATCTTCTCGGTCGTCATCCATTGGAGGCGATGCCGGGGCTGTTTGCCCAGGCCGATGCCTTGCTGGTATCGCTGAAAACCAATGACGTATTCGAAAAGACCATTCCGGGTAAGGTTCAGGCATATCTTGCTTCCGGGAGGCCTGTATTGGGGATGATCAATGGTGAGGCGGCGCGTGTGATCAGTGAGTCCGGTGCCGGTTTTGCCTGTGACTCCGGTGACGCTGAGGGCCTGGCAGCCATTACCCGTTCACTTGCCAATACTGCCCCGGCCCAGCGCGACAGTATGGGCCGTGCCGGGCGCAACTATTACGAGCAGCACTATGCCAAGGGCAATCTTCTGATGCGTTTGGAAACCCTCTTTCGTCAAGCTACCCTTCGCAAAGTGAGCCAGCCATGAACCCCTCTTCTGTTTTACTGACAGGTGCAACCGGTTTTGTCGGTAAAGCGCTGCTCGCCAGTCTGCTCAAACGGGGCGATAAAGTGACTGCCGCTGTGCGCGGTTCCTCGGCGCAAATCGATCCCACGGTCACGCTTGCTCAGATTGCCGGCCTTGATGGACAGACGCAGTGGCAGGATAGTCTCCAGAATGTGCAAGTGGTGATTCATGCGGCGGCCCGCGTGCATGTCATGACCGACACTGAGGCCGATCCGCTGGCTGCGTTTCGCAAGGTCAACGTCGAAGGCACATTGAATCTGGCTCGTCAGGCGGCAGCGGCGGGAGTGCGACGTTTTATCTTCATCAGTTCCATCAAGGTCAACGGCGAAGGCACCTTGCCCGGCCAGCCTTACCGTGCTGACGATATTGCGGCTCCGATTGACCCTTACGGGATCTCCAAGATGGAAGCCGAGCAAGGTCTGCGTGCCTTGGCCGAGGAGACGGGGCTGGAGGTGGTGATTATCCGGCCGGTTCTGGTCTATGGGCCGGGAGTGAAAGCCAACTTCCTGTCGATGATGCGCTGGCTGGACAAAGGCGTTCCACTGCCTTTCGGGGCAATCGACAATCGGCGCAGTCTGGTTGCTCTGGATAATCTGGTCGATCTGATCGTGACCTGCATGACGCATCCAGCCGCTGCCAACCAGACGTTTCTGGTCAGCGATGGCGAAGATCTGTCGACTACCCTGTTGCTCAAACGTATGGCGAGTGGGCTTGGCAAGTCGGCGCGCCTGTTGCCGATACCGTCTGCCTTGCTCGTGCTGGCTGCGAGGCTTCTGGGCAAGCGTTCGCTGTCACAGCGTCTTTGCGGGTCCTTGCAGGTCGATATCCAGAAGACACGCTCGCTATTGGACTGGACTCCTCCGGTTAGCGTGGATAAGGCCTTGTCGATGGTCGCGCGCCACTATCAGGAAAACCCGGGCAAATAACGCAAGGGTGGTTCTTTCAACGGGTAGTGGCATTCAAGTTCAGGGCGCGAAGCGCCTTGCAGGCTGATTGCGATATAAATGGTTTTCAACGACGCCATGCGACGTGAAGTCGGTACGAAGCGACATGGAGTGAGGTGGAGGTAGAAGGATGATGATGAAATTACGCTCGCGAATGCTGGGTCTTTCGCGCAAGAACAAGCGAATAGTGCAGGTTGGCGCCGATATTGTGCTGATCTGGGTCGCTTTGTTGCTCGCGTTCGTCGTGCGACTGGGGTTCGATGCAGCTTCCGTATCCATCTTCGAGCACTTATGGCTGTTCTCGGCCGCACCTGTACTGACGATCCCCATCTTTATCCGCTTTGGCATGTACCGTGCCGTCATGCGCTTTTTCGGCAACGATGCGCTGATTGCCATAGGCAAGGCCGTCAGCCTTTCTGCTTTATTGGTGTCGGTGGTGGTGTATTGGTATGGCGACCATGAAGTAGTTGTCCCTCGCTCAGTGGTTTTCAACTACTGGTGGCTGAGTCTGGTCATGATCGGTGGCTTGCGTCTGATCATGCGCCAGTACTTTCTGGGTGACTGGTTCATGGCATCCCAGCATGTGCCCTTTACGTCACGCGACAATGGATTGCCCAAGGTCGCAATCTATGGCGCTGGTGCTGCGGGTAATCAACTGGTTGCGGCCTTGCGCCTGGGCCGCATGATGCGCCCGGTGGCATTCATCGACGACGATAGCAGCGTGACCAAGCGCACCATCGCCGGGCTGGTTGTCTACAAGCCCAGGCATATCCAGCAAATGATCGATGCCACGGGAGCAGAAGAGATTCTTTTGGCGATCCCGTCAGCGACCCGTGCCCGTCGTCGCGAGATCCTCGAGTACCTCGAAGGCTATCCGATCCATGTGCGCAGCGTCCCGGGTTTCATGGATCTGGCCAGCGGCAGGGTCAAGGTCGATGACATCCAGGAAGTCGGCATTGCTGACTTGCTCGGTCGCGATTCGGTGTCTGCACAGGATGATCTGCTGGAGCGCTGCATTACCGGCAAGGTGGTAATGGTCACTGGAGCAGGCGGCTCGATAGGATCTGAGCTATGTCGTCAGATCCTGTTTCTGAAACCTTCCCGGCTGCTGCTGTTCGAGCACAGCGAGTTCAACCTCTACAGCATTTTCGGTGAACTGGAGAAGCAGGTTCAGCAGGGTTCGCTGGATGTTGAATTGCTGCCGATTCTGGGCTCGGTCCGCCACTTCGACAAGATGGTCGATGTGATGGGGACCTGGAACGTCGACACGGTTTATCACGCCGCAGCCTATAAGCATGTGCCGATCGTCGAGCACAACAGCGCCGAAGGTGTCTTGAACAATGTGATGGGGACCTTGCACACGGCACAGGCTGCCTTGCAGGTTGGCGTTGCCAATTTCGTGCTGATCTCCACTGACAAGGCGGTTCGGCCCACGAATGTCATGGGCAGTACCAAGCGCCTTGCCGAAATGATCCTCCAGGCGCTGAGTCGTGAAGTTGCGCCGGTATTGTTCAGCGGCAGCAATAATGTTTCCCACGTCAACAAGACCCGATTCACGATGGTGCGCTTCGGTAATGTGCTGGGCTCTTCGGGCTCCGTGATCCCGCTTTTTCACAAGCAGATCAAGAGCGGCGGGCCATTGACGGTGACTCATCCCAATATCACCCGCTACTTCATGACCATCCCCGAAGCGGCTCAACTGGTGATTCAGGCGGGCTCCATGGGGCAGGGTGGTGACGTCTTCGTGCTTGATATGGGCGCACCGGTCAAGATCGTCGAGCTGGCCGAACGCATGATCAATCTGTCAGGGTTGAGCATGCGCTCCGAGCGAAATCCCCATGGCGATATCGCCATTGAGTTCACCGGCTTGCGTCCCGGGGAGAAGCTTTATGAGGAGCTTCTGATCGGCGATAACGTGGTTCCTACCCGTCACCCGATGATCATGAGTGCCCAGGAAGATTTCCTGCCGTGGGACATCCTCAAAGACAAACTGGTGTCGCTGCTGGAGGCTATTTCCACAGATGACTACCCACGTGTTCGGCAAATGCTGAGTGAGCTGGTCGTCGGTTATATGCCTGAAGGTGAAATTGTCGACTGGATGCACCTGGAACAACGCGCTAACCAGTAGCGCTTGTGGAACTTCGCGAATGGGCGGAACGCCGCCCATTCGCGAAAGTATCAGAACAGTACTTTTGCCACATCCGCAAAGCGTTTGGCGAAGTGTACGGTCAGTCCCTCCTTCAAGTAATCGGGAAGCTCCTCGAAGTTTCCGCGATTGGGTTCCGGAAGAATCAGTTCGTTTATCTTCTGTCGCCGTGCCGCAATGACCTTTTCACGCACCCCGCCAATTGGCAGAACATGTCCGGTCAAGGTCAGTTCGCCGGTCATGGCCACGCCTTTTTTCGGCGGCTGGTTGCGTGCCAGAGACAGCAAGGCACTGGCCATGGTCACGCCGGCACTCGGGCCGTCCTTGGGCGTTGCGCCTTCCGGGACGTGCAGATGCACGAAGGCTTCGTCGAAGAACGTTGTATCGCCACCGAAGCTTTTCAGGTTGGAGCTGACGTAGCTGTAGGCTATTTCGGCGGACTCTTTCATCACGTCACCCAGTTGCCCGGTCAGTTTGAAACCCCGGTTCAGGGTGTGGATGCGTGTCGCCTCGATCGGCAGGGTGGCGCCGCCCATGCTGGTCCAGGCAAGGCCCGTGATGACACCGGTGCCGGACAGGACCTGTTCGCTGCGGAACACTGGCATGCCCAGAGAAGCCTCCAGATCCTTGTTGCCGATCTTGATCACCGAGTCAGGCTTATCCAGCAGTTTGACCACCGCCTTGCGCACCAGCTTGCCCAACTGTTTTTCCAGCTGTCGTACGCCAGCTTCGCGTGCATAGCCCTCGATCACGGCGCGCAGTGCGCTGTCGCTGATCGACAGTTTTGTCTTGGCGACACCGGCCTTGTCCAGTTGCTTGGGCCACAGGTGACGCTTGGCGATGGCGAGCTTTTCTTCGGTGATATAGCCGGACAGGCGTATCACTTCCATCCGGTCCAGCAGTGGGCCGGGAATCGAATCCAGTGTGTTGGCGGTGCAGACGAACAGCACCTTGGACAGGTCCAGACGCAGGTCCAGATAGTGGTCGAGGAATTCCACGTTCTGTTCCGGGTCCAGGGTTTCCAGAAGGGCAGAAGCCGGATCACCCTGATAGCTCTGACCCATCTTGTCGATTTCATCGAGCATGATGACCGGGTTCATCACCTCCACATCCTTGAGCGCCTGCACCAGTTTGCCCGGTTGGGCGCCGATGTAGGTACGACGGTGGCCCTTGATTTCCGCTTCGTCGCGCATGCCGCCCACGCTCAGGCGATAGAAAGGGCGCCCGAGGGATTCGGCAATCGAACGCCCGACACTGGTCTTGCCCACGCCGGGCGGGCCGACCAGCAAGACAATCGAGCCACTGATCTCACCTTTGTAGGCTCCCACGGCTAGGAATTCGAGAATACGGGCCTTGATATCGTCCAGCCCTGCATGGTGCTGATCGAGCACCTTGCGCGCGTGCTTGAGGTCCAGCTTGTCTTCGCCGTAGACACCCCAGGGCAGAGAGCTTGCCCAGTCCAGATAGTTGCGGGTCACTGCGTATTCGGGCGAGCCGGTTTCCAGGACCTTGAGCTTGCCGATCTCTTCGTCGATTTTCTTGCGGGCCTGGGCGGGCAGGGTCTTGCCTTCCAGGCGTTGCTCGAACTGTTCGATATCGGCGCTGCGGTCGTCCTTGCTCAAGCCCAGTTCCTGCTGGATGACCTTGAGCTGTTCCTTGAGGAAGAACTGGCGCTGATGTTCGCCGATCTTGCGATTGACCTCGGCGGAGATCTCTTTCTGCAGGCGCGCGACTTCGACTTCCTTGCGCAGCATCGGCAGGACCTTTTCCATGCGCTTGAGCATGGGGACGCAATCGAGCACTTGCTGGAGTTCGACGCCGGTGGCGGAGGTCAGCGCAGCGGCAAAGTCGGTCAGGGGCGAGGGATCGTTAGGGCTGAAGCGGTTGAGGTAGTTCTTCAGCTCTTCGCTGTAAAGCGGGTTGAGCGGCAGCAGTTCCTTGATCGCGTTGATCAGGGCCATGCCGTAGGCCTTGACCTCGTCGGTCGGCTCATTGGGTTGCTGCGGGTATTCGACTTCCACCAGATAAGGCGGACGGTGGTGCTTGAGCCAGGTGCGGATACGTACGCGGCTCAAACCCTGCGCTACGAACTGCAATCGACCATTTTCGCGGCTGGCATGGTGAACCTTGACCAAAGTGCCATATTCGGGAAGTGCCTTGGTATTGAAGTGGCGAGGATCTTCCTGAGGGGTGTCCATGAAAAACAGTGCAAGCGAGTGATGCTCGGATTTGCTGACCAGTTCGAGGGTTTCGGCCCAGGGCTCTTCATTGACGATCACAGGCAGGACCTGCGCCGGAAAGAAAGGGCGATTGTGGATCGGGATGATGTAGACCTTGTCCGGAAGATTCTGGCCGGGAAGAGCAAGGGACGTGTTGTCGGAATTCAGGTGGATCGTGTGTTCGGCGGCGTCATCAGGCAAATCTTGCGAGTCTTTCTGCTGGTCACTCATAGGGCACCTGCGAAATTGAACATGATGCTTAGATGGGGCAAGTCGCCTCAGGTTTCAATGGGGACGGTCGATAGCGTAAGTAGGAGGTGATCAGCCTGTAAAAAACAAGGCAATGCCTTATGTTTTCAGGCCCTGATTGCGTGATGGCTTTATGCCTGGTGTCGCGTACTCTTAATGGGGTCGACAGTTCATCTGCATGCAAAACCATGCCAAGGCTGGCGTTCTTGTTCTCAGTACTGCCGTTTTGGATTGAATCGAGTATGACCAGAGTATTTTCTTCTGTTGTCCTGGCTGGGTTATTGGTGTGGTCCGCTGCAAATGCATCGGCTGCTGCCTTGACGGCTCAGGTATTTGACAAGCACGGCAAACCGCTTGCCGATGCTGTCTTGACGCTCAAGGGGCCAGCCGGAGCGGCTGCCAGTGGCGGCAAGGCTGAAATGGATCAGCGCGACCAGGAGTTTTCGCCTCGCGTGCTGGCGGTGCATACCGGCGCGCAAGTCAAATTCCCCAACAGTGACAACATTCGCCATCAGGTCTATTCCTTCTCGCCTGCAAAGCGCTTCGAGCTACGCCTTTATGAAGGTACGCCTTCAGAACCCCTGCTCTTCGACAAGGCGGGTGTCGTGGTGCTTGGCTGCAATATCCATGACTGGATGGTCGGTTACATCTATGTCACCGACGAGCCATGGTTCGGCGTGACCGACAGCAATGGCACCCTCAAGCTCGACCAACTGCCTGCCGGGCATTACGTGGCAACGCTCTGGCATCCGCAGGCCGAAGACATGCAGCCGGTGCCGGGAGGTGAGTTAGATATTCCAGCGTCGGGCCTTGCCCAGCGTTTTAACCTCGATGTCGAGATCAAGGCTGAAGATAAACCTGCCAAGCCCGCGCCAGGGGCGTTTGGCGAGGCTTTCCACAAGGCTGCTCATTGATGAGTCTTCGTAACAGCTTTCAGGCGCGCATTGCCTGTGTATTGATTGCTTTGCTGCTTATCGTGATCAGCGCGGTGCTTTTTGCCGTCAAGATTGCGACTGGCGATGCGGTCCGTACCCAGGCTCAGGCTCAACTGGAAGTGGGTAGCCGGGTTTTTGAACGTTTGATCGAGCTGCGCGGCAAGCGCTTGCGCGACACGGTTCAATTGCTGTCTGCCGATTTTGGATTCCGCGATGCGGTAGCCAGCGAAGACTCGGCGACTATCCGTTCGGTGTTGCTGAACCACGGTGGAAGAATCAACGCCAGTGACATGTTTTTGCTGGGCATGGACGGTACGGTTGTCGCCAGTACCGAGGCTGAGGTGCCGGAAGGCTCCAAGTTCGTCTATGACCAGGCGTTGCGCAATGCCAAGCGCAACAAGCAGTCGGTCCTGATCATTCCCGGCGGCGGTATACCGCATCTGTTGGTTGAAAGTACGGTTCTGGCGCCCTTGCCCCTTGGGCGTGTGGTGATGGGATTTGCCATCGATAGCGATATTGCCCAGGAACTGCGCTCGCTCAGTGGCCTGGAAGTTTCCTTTCTGACCGTTGAAAACGGCCAGCCGGGCGAATTGATCAGTACCCAGCCTGATGCCTTGCATCCTGGCCTGGTCGAGCTGATGCGTAACTCCTCCGAAGGTCAGATGCGCGTCACCGAGCAGTTGAATCAGAACTTTCTCAGCCAGGCACTGATGCTGGCCAATACGGGGCAGGCGAGCGACGGGCAAGTGATTGCCTTGCTGCAAAGCCCGCTGGACAAGGCCTTGCAGGCTTTTGCACCACTGGATGAAAAGATTTTCTGGATATCCCTGGCTGCGCTCTTTGCTTCTTTGATCGGTACGCTGGCGCTGGCTCGCAGTGTGTCCACTCCGGTTCGGGAACTGGCTCTGGCGGCCAAGCGTATCGAGGACGGGGATTATGAAACCCCGGTAGCCATGAAGCGCAGCGACGAGTTGGGCATGCTCGCTGGCGCGATCAACGCGATGCAGCGTGGTATCGCAACGCGCGAAGGGCAATTGTCACACAATGCGTTGCACGATGCGGTAACCGGGCTGCCCAACCGGGCGCTGGTCATCGAGCGTCTGGGCAGTGCGATTGCGGCAGAGCGCCCGGTGGCATTGATGTATCTCGGCATAGAGAACATGGCGTCGATCAACGAAAGCTGTGGTGCCGATGGCGTTGACCAGTTACTGCGCCAGATAGGCCAGCAGTTGCAGGACGCACTGGGTTCTGGCGATACCGTGGCTCGACTGACGGCCAATGAATTCCTGTTGTTGCTGGACCACACCACCAGCGATGGCGCTGTGGCCATGGGCGACACCCTGCAACGCATACTCAGCGAGCCGCATCGTGTCGATAGCCAGGAGATCTCGCTTGAGTGCTGTATCGGTATCACGACTTACCCGGAAAACGGCGACGCCCCCAAGGAGTTGCTCAGTCGTGCGGCGATTGCGCGTAAAGACGCGGTGAATCTGCCGGGCCGTATGCAAATCTACGAAGATGGTCGCGACCTTGCTCACCAACGCCAGATCAGCCTGATTCGTGACCTGCGCAAGGCTGCGCAGAATGGCGAGCTGATGTTGCATTACCAGCCCAAGCTGGATATCCGCAAAGGCCATGTGCGTCAGGCCGAAGCCTTGTTGCGCTGGAGCCACCCGCAATTCGGCAATGTTTCGCCAGCCGAGTTCATCGTGTTGGCCGAGCGCACCGGCAGTATCCAGTTACTGACCAACTGGGTGATCGAAGAAGCCATGCGCCAGTTGGCCGAGTGGAACAAGCGCGGTCTGTTCATCCAGTTGTCGGTCAATATTTCAGCTGACGACCTGCTCGGTAGCGATCTGGTCGGGCATGTCATCACGCTGCTCAAACACCATGGAGTGCCTGCCGAGCAACTGATTTTCGAGATCACGGAAAGCGCCGTGATGAGTGAGCCGGAAAAAGCCCTGATTGTTCTCCATCGTCTGCGCGATTGTGGCATCAGCCTTTCGGTGGATGACTTCGGCACCGGCTACTCTTCGTTGGCACACCTCAAACGATTACCGGTACAGGAGTTGAAAATCGACCAGTCCTTTGTCCGCAATCTGGATGAAACCAGCGAGGACGCAGTGATCGTGCGTTCCACCATCGAGATGAGCCACAACCTGGGGCTCAAGGTGGTCGCTGAAGGTGTCGAGTATCAGCACAGCCTGGATTTGCTTGAGCGTTGGCACTGCGATACGGCTCAGGGTTACCTCATCAGTCGCCCTTTGACCGCCCCCGCGTTCGAGGCATGGATTGCCACGTCTCTGACTCCCCCCAGCCTGATGGTTAATTGAGCTATGACCTACAGAATTTCGTTGTTGTTGGGTTGTGTACTGGGGGCTTTCTCGTCCCTTTCCATGGCCGATAACGGTCGTCTGATCGCCACGGGCGGTGCCAGCAGCATAGAAGGTGCTGCGGGCGGGGGGATAACGCCATGGGCGGTGATTACCGGTTATGGCGAACAGGGCGAGTGGGGCGCCAGTGCCTTTGCTACCCATATCGACTTGCCTGACTACACACTGGATGTGGCGGGTATGGCAGTGGCTTACGGTAACCGTGTCGAGCTGTCCTATGCCCATCAGCGTTTCGATCTGGGCACCTTGCAGCACAAGTTGAGCCTGCCCGAAGACAACCTGACCCAGGACGTCTTCGGCATCAAGGTCCGGCTGTTCGGTGACTTGATTTACGACTCCCTGCCGCAGGTTTCCCTGGGTGTGCAGTACAAGCACCAGAACGATTTTCTGATCCCGAGCCTCATAGGCTCAAAGCGTGATTCGGACGTCGAAGGGTATCTGACCGCCAGCCGCCTGTTCATGGGCGCGGCCTTTGGTTACAACGTTGTAGTCAACGGCGGTGTGCGTTATAGCCGCGCCAACGAAACCGGCTTGCTGGGTTTTGGTGGCGACCGCCGCGACAGCCGCAGCGTCCTCAAGGAAGGCTCGGTTGCCGTGCTGTTCAACCCACGCTGGGCCATGGGGGTTGAGTACCGCGAGAAGCCGGACAACCTGTCGTTTGCCGGAGAGAATGATTGGGCAGATGTGTTTGTCGGCTATTTCCCCAACAAGCATTTGTCCATTGTCCTGGCCTACGCGCGGCTGGGCGAAATCGCCACACTGGATAACCAGAACGGCACTTATCTGTCTATTCAGGGGAGTTTCTGATGAGACGTCTGTTGATGTGCCTGATGATTGCCTTGCTGGCTGGTTGCGCCCAGCAGCCGCCCAAGGATGACCGCCTTTACCAGGACCTCGGACAGCGTGCCGGTATCCAGCGCATTGTCGAGGGCATGTTGATGAACGTCGCCCAGGATGACCGTATTGTCGAGCGCTTCAAGAGGGTCAATATCGTCCTGTTGCGCGACAGGCTGGTGGAAAAGCTCTGTGTCGAAGCCGGAGGGCCCTGCGAATACAAAGGTGACAGCATGGCCGAGTCGCACAAGGGCCAGAACCTGACCCGCAGCGATTTCAATGCGTTGGTAGAAAACCTCATCAAGTCCATGGATGCCGAGAAAATCCCGGTGCCGGTGCAAAACCGCCTGATCGCCAGGCTGGCACCGATGCGTGGCGAAGTCATCGAGAAGTAATCCTCTTGCAAGCCTGTTCGCAATCAAGTCGTTCACGTTGCCGACTTGATTGTGCGACAAATCAAAGAACCGTTCGTTTTTCAATACCTCCCTGCCTTTATGAAGAATTATTAATTTGGGGGGTGAGCTTTTTAATACCGCGTCAATATTCGGTACATAAACCGATGCGCTAAAAGCCCATAGAATGGAAATGAAAAATCCGCCTTTAAAAAATATTTCTAAATTTTTCAGAGGTGTGGTATTTCATTCCAGCGCTCAAGGCAGGCTATCTCTCGCCCTTCAGCGCCGGGGGGTTATCAACAAATGTCCGTTTGCGCATAACTCTTTTGTATTGAAGTTGATACACAGTCGTATGTGAGGTGAACGCCGCATCAGACGGCTTACTTGTCTTAAAAGACGGCAATGCCTATTCAAACCTTTTTGCTTTGGTCATCCCTTTGGATAACCAGGGCCGTTTTCAGTGTGTGTCACATTTCTCAGGGAAGTTATATGTTGCAGAAGCAAAGTCTGTTTTTGAAAAATGTAGTCTCTCGTCAACTGGAGTTGATTCGCGTATTGGGAGCCGGAGTTGCCATGGCGGCTGTGGTGATGCTTCCTCTGGGGGCCGCGCACGCTGCGGCACCCGCTACAGAGGTTGCGCAGCAGGGGATAAGAGCGTTCAAGCTGTGCACGGGCACTGATAACCGTGCGCACATCCAGGAAGGCACGATTGATCAGAAATTCCGCACAGACGTGGACATCATCCACTTCAAGGAAACAGCACCCCATTCGTCCTACGATTGGCACCCTGCTCCTGAAGAGCAATACGTGATCACCCTCACCGGCACGCTGGAGTTCTTCACCACAGGCGGCGAAACTTTTGTCCTGCGTCCTGGTGATGTGCTGGTTGCGCAAGACACCACAGGCGAAGGCCACCGCTGGCAGATGGTCGGTGACGAGCCATGGCGTCGTGCTTACATCACCTTCAAACCGGGTGTGAAAACGGCGTTTGTACCCAAGGCCGGTTCCAAAGGTTGCTGATCGCGTTTCACTGACGCATCGAGCTTGAAACAAGAAAGGCGGCTCCCTCAGGGTAGCCGCCTTTCTTGTTGATTCAGAGAAACATCATTTCGGCAGTTTGAACGCCATTACATAGTCTCCCTGTTTAGTCCCCAGCGAACCATGACCACCGGCCACCACCAGCACATATTGCTGGCCGTCCTTGCCGGTGTACGTCATTGGTGTGGTCTGGGCGCCTGCTGGCAGACGTGCTTCCCACAACTGTTTGCCGTTACGAACATCGTAGGCGCGCAGGTATTGGTCCAGCGTACCGCTCAGGAACGCCAGGCCACTGGCGGTGGTGAACGTACCGCCCAGGCTTGGAACGCCCATTGTCAGCGGGACAGGGACCGGCGAGCTGTCACGCACGGTGCCGTTCTTGTGCATCCAGATGGTCTTGTGATTAGTCAGGTCCACTGCTGCCACATAACCCCATGCTGGCGCCTGGCAAGGCAGGCCCATGGGTGAGAGCAAGGCTTCGAGTATCACGCCATAAGGTGCGCCCTTGTTCGGTTGTACGCCTTCGGTTTCGCTCTTGCGGCCAGGGCCTGCTTCAACCTCGGCTGCGGGGACCAGTTTCGAGCGGAACGCCATGTAACTCGGGTTGACGAAAGCGATCTGGCGAACCGGGTCAATCGAGATGCCGCCCCAGTCGAACACGCCGAAGTTACCCGGGTAAACGATCGAGCCTTGCAGCGATGGCGGTGTGAACGGGCCTTCGTAGCGCAAGGATTTGAAGTCGATCCGGCACAGCATCTGATCGAATGGCGTCACACCCCACATGTCACGTTCCTTGAGGGGCGGTGGCATGAAGTTCAGGTCGGACTTGGGCTGGGTCGGCGAGGTGTGATCCCCTTCGACCGCGCCTTGCGGCACCGGCACTTCCCTGATCGGCACGATGGGCTGGCCGTTGCTGCGGTCCAGCACATAGATGCTGCCTTGCTTGGTCGAGGCCAGTACCGCCGGTTTGACGCCATCGGCGGTTTTCATGTCCATGAGCGTCGGCTGACCGCCCACGTCCATGTCCCACAGATCGTGATGAGTGAACTGATAGTTCCAGCGCACATGACCGGTGGCGATGTCCAGCGCTACCAGGCCTGCGCTGTATTTCTCCGAGCCAGGAGTGCGGTTGCCGCCCCACTGGTCGGGCATCTGGTTGCCCATGGGCAGGTAAAGCATGCCCAGTTTTTCATCGACACTGAACATGGACCACATGTTCGGTGAGTTGCGGGTGTAGGTCTTGCCTTCGGCAATAGGCGTCGTATCGTCCGGGTTGCCACTGTCCCAGTTCCAGACCAGACGGCCCGTGTGAACATCGTAGGCGCGGATGACGCCCGAAGGTTCGTCGGTGGAGACGTTATCGGTGACATGGCCGCCGATCACCACCAGATCCCTGGTCACCGCCGGTGGCGACGTGGAGTAGTAGCCGCCCGGCGCGAAGGTGCCGATATTGGCGCTCAGATCGATTGAGCCTTTGTTGCCGAAGTCTTCACACATCTTGCCGGTGTCGGCATTGAGGGCGATCAGACGGGTATCGGCAGTGGGCAGGAAGATACGGCGCGGGCAGGCGTTGCCTGTCGTGCTCGCGGCTACCGGTGTTGCCGGGCTTTGAGCAGGGCTGCTCGCTGCGTAGGCCGCGTCATCGTGATACGAGACGCCACGGCAGGTCATGTGTGCCCAGCCTTTGAAGTTTTCTGCACTCTGGGTGCTGATCTTCGGATCGAAGCGCCAGATTTCCTTGCCGCTGTCCGGGTCCAGTGCAATCACCTGGCTGTGCGGCGTACACACGTACAACATGCCGTTGACCTTGAGCGGCGTGTTTTCGGCAGTGGTTTCTCCCGGGTCACCCGGCCCGGGAATATCGCCTGTGCGATAGGTCCAGGCCGGGACCAGCTTGCTGACGTTTTCCGGCGTGATCTGGGCCAGCGGCGAGTAGCGGTCGCCAAAGGCGGTACGGCCATAGGACTGCCAGTCGCCATCGGGCATGGCAGGAGCGGTGTTCGCGGTGCCAGCGGTTTCACGATCCAGTTGCCCTTCGATACGGCCGGGGTTTGTGAACTGGCTGGCCAGCGCGGCAACACCTGCCAGCACTACGGCGACAGTCAGGGCACCGGTTCCCAGGCGGGCAGGCTCGCCACGCAGCAGAGGCCGACGAAACCATGGCAACAGCAGGACAATGCCCAGCGCGAACCAGAGCGCCAGCCGTGGTACCAGTTGCCACCAGTCCAGGCCTACCTCCCACAATGCCCAGACCGTGCTCGCAAACAGCAGCACTGCATACAGGCCAAGTGCGAAGTGACGTCCCATGATGAGCAATACGCCGGTTACCGTAAAACCGATGCCTGCCAGCAGGTAGTAGAGCGAGCCGTCCAGTTGTATCAGGCGCAGGCCGCCAGCCAAGAGGACCAGTCCCATCAGCGCGATCACCAGACCGAGCAATGTGGGTAACAGGCGATTTCTACTCAAAGCACCTTCAGTGCTCATAATGCAAATCTCCGTGACGATTTCATTGTTTTATTGACGCTACGTTGTGTGTTGCACGTTGGCGTCATGTTTTTGAACGCTAGTTCTTGAAACGAATTCCCGACAGCAGAAATCAACCATTGGTCAGAAGGTCCTGCTCAGGCCCGAAAACCGGGCGTTGAGGCGTAGACCGCCAAGGTATGGATTCGTGCATTGAAATGGTGGTGACAGGCACAGCCCGAGCGGGCAGAACGTCAGTTCAGGAGGGAAAATGATAGGGTGCTAATGATTTTGTAAACAGTCACAAACCTGATACGGACCCTTGCATGATCCGCAACAGTGCAACCCGAAGGCGCCTGCGCATTGCACGCAGGCGCTTCTTTCTTTGGGGGCGTCAGAAAGTGGTGCGCAAACCGACTTCCACGCTACGGCCCTGAGCCGGTGCGATATCCCGCAGGATCGAGCTGGCGTAGCGTACCGTCTGGTTGGTCAGGTTCTCGCCGTTGACGAAGGCCAGCCACTGGCTGCCGCCCAGGTTGAAACGATAACCGGCGCTGGCGCCCAGTGTGGTGTAGCCGTCGGTGCTGGATTCGTTATCCGGAACACGATGCTGCGAGCTGGCATGTTCGACATCGATGCGCGCCTGCCATTTGTCCAGCTCCCACAGCAGGCCACTGTTCAGGCGCAGAGGTGCGATACGGGGCAGGGCTTCGCCGGTATCCAGATTTTTGGCGCGGGTGTAGTCACCGGACAGCTCCAGTGCCAGGCTGCCGTACTGGTTTTCACCCAGTTTCCAGTGATCCTGAGCCTCGATACCGCTGAAGCGGGCACGAACGCCTGCATAGTTGTATTCCGGGATGCCATTGGCATCGTCTTCGCCGTCGTCATCGACCGTACGACCACTGCCCAGCAAGCCGATGTAATTGGAGAAGTAGCTGTAGAACACGCCCGCGCTGCCTTTGTGTGTGCCGTTGTCGAAACGCAGGGCCAGGTCGCTGGAAACCGCTTTCTCTTTCGACAGGTCGGCATTGCCGCGTTCATAGGTGCCGGTGGCGACGTGGGCGCCGTTGGCATACAGCTCATAGAAGGTTGGAGCCCGTTCGGTATAGCCCAGTGTCGCGGCCAGGGACCAGACCGGTGTCAGGGTGTAGACCGCGCCCGACGACAGGCTGCCCGCTGTGAATGTGCTGGAGTTCTCGGCGGCGGCGAAACGATCCTTGCCCTGGGCATCGGGATCGACCGTGGTGTGCTCGATGCGTCCACCCAGGCTCAGTTTCAAGCGCTCGGTGGCTTGCAGCTCCTCAAGAATGAACAGCGCGCCGGCATTGGTATCGGTTTGCGGCACGAAGGCTTCTTCACCCAAGGCAGAAAATTCGTTGCGGGTCACTTGTGCGCCGACTACGCCATTGAGTGGGCCGATCGGTTGGTGGCGGGCTTCGATGCGGGCCTCATAACCCTTGTTCTTGAAGGTTGTACCGACTTCGCCGCCTTCGATTTCGCGGTGTTCGTAGTCGGTGTAGCCCGCATCGAGTTTGACCGAAGTGAAAGGCCCGGACAGATTGCGGATCTCGGAAGCGAAAGCGTAATGCTCCTGCTGCATGCGGATGCGCACGTCCTGTTCGGCGGGTGAGCCGTAGTTGGAGTCATAGTTGCTGTACGAGACACCGGCGTAACCGTCATCCCATGTATAGGAACCGCCGACTGCGCCGCCGTCCTGACGTCCATCGCTGTTGCTCAGACGTTTTTTCTTGTCTCCGTCTTCGCTGCCTTGTGCGCGCAGTTCGCTGGTGCGGGCATAGCCGGGAATGCGCAGGTCATTGAACTGACGAGAGTTGGCATCGATGTGCAAAGCGAACTGCCCGTTACCGGCTTCCAGTTTGCCAGCGCTGCTACGGGTGGTATCGGCACCGCCGTAACGCAGCTCGCCGGCACCGTGAATGCCTTCGATGGCTTCGGTGGGAATACGATTGTCAAAGGTGTTGACCACACCGCCGATAGCGCTGCCGCCATAAAGCAGGGCTGCCGGGCCACGTACGATTTCGATACGGTCGACATTCACCGGGTCCAGCGGTACTGCGTGGTCATAGGACAGGGACGATGCATCCAGCGCGCCTACGCCATTGCGCAGGATACGAATCCGGTCACCATCCATGCCGCGAATGATCGGGCGGCTGGCTCCAGGCCCGAAGTAAGACGAAGAAACCCCTGGCTGCTTGTTCAGCGTCTCACCCAGGCTGCCTTTCTGTTCAAACGTCAGGGCATCGCCTTCCAGAACCGTTGTCGGCGTTGCCAGTTGATCGCTGCCCAGCGGGTTGGCCGTGATGACCTGAGGTTGCAGCTCAAGGCTTTCTGCTGCATGGGCCGGCGCGGCAAGCAGCAGAGCGGTTGCCAGTGGCGTCAGGCGCCAGAGCAGGTTGCGGTGCATCGGTGACATATCGGTTTCCTTGGCAGGGCGCATGGCAAAGCCCCAGTCGAGAGTTAAGCGGATAGGTAAGTAATTTATTGTTACACTATAACATCTCTTTTTGGCGTGAAAAGGGGAACTTTTCCGTGTCTTGCTGTGAGGGCTTCTTGTGGTCGGAGTTGGCGAAACTTCACTCATCTCACGCTAAGCTCTTCCTACCTTTTGATGGCTCGGCTAAGGTGCGCACCTTCGCATTCATCAAGCTGCAAGGTCAGTCATGACAACAACCCAAAACGACCCACTGCACGGCGTTACGCTTGAGCAGATCCTCAAGGCTCTGGTTGAGCACTATCAATGGTCCGGTCTGGCTGAGCGCATCGACATTCGCTGCTTCAAGAGTGATCCGAGCATCAAGTCCAGCCTGACTTTCCTGCGCAAGACGCCTTGGGCTCGCGAGAAAGTGGAAGCGCTGTACGTGAAGCTGCATCGCAGCAAGGGCTGGTAAAAACGCACGGCAGGGACGCTGGCCTTCAAGGATCAAAAGATGCACAGCGAACACCCGCAACAGGCGCAGGGACAGCGTCGCTACACGCTTATTGCCGCCTTTCTGGGATGGTCCGGGCTGGCCATTCAGATGTATCTGATTTTCTGGGCGCGCTGGGTCGATCAAGCCAGCCTGCTGGGCGGACTGATCCGGTTTTTCAGCTTCTTTACCGTCTTGAGCAACACACTGGTGGCAGTGGCGCTGACTTGTGCATTGAGTCGTCGTCAGTCCCGCGGGCATGATTTCTTTCGCAACCCGGTCGTGTGTGGCGGTATTGCCGTCAGCATTGCACTGGTAGGCCTCGCCTATAACCTGCTGTTGCGCCATCTGTGGCAGCCACAAGGCTGGCAGTGGATTGCGGACGAGTTGCTGCACGACGCCATGCCACTTATCTTCGTGGTTTATTGGTGGCTGTATGTGCCCAAAGGCAGGCTGCGCTTTACCCACGTGCTGCTATGGACGCTGTATCCGATACTCTATTTCGGCTACGTCCTGCTGCGCGGCGATGCGCTGGGGGATTATATGTACCCCTTCATTGATGTCGGCACGTTGGGTTATGCCAAGGCCTTCATCAATGCGGGTGGCGTGTTGCTTGGGTTTGTGGGGATTGCGCTGGTTTTGCTGGGGATCGATAAATGGTTTGCCTACAGAGACTCATCATTTTCCTCAAGACGCCAGTAACCTGCTGCTTTCACAAACCCGTCATCAAGGCCCAGATCGTCAAGCAGCACGCGGCGAATCTTGCGTGACAAGGCCGCTTCGGTTGCAACCCAGGCGTAGAGCTTGCCGGCAGGCACTTCCAGACGGCGCGCAACATCCACCAGATTCTGTTCGCCGCGAATGACCCAGGTGACATCGATCTGCGCCTGGCTTGTGAAAACCTGTTGCTCATCCTTGTTCGCAATCTCGACCACCACCCGCGCAATGCGATTCGCTGGTAGCGACTCCAGACGCCGGGCAATGGCCGGGATAGCGGTTTCGTCGCCGATCAGCAGATAGCTGTCGAAGATATCCGGCACCACCATCGAGCCGCGCGGGCCGGCTATGTGCAGGAATTGCCCCGGCTCGGCCTGAGCTGCCCATGTCGCGGCCGGCCCGTCACCGTGCAGGACAAAATCGATATCCAGTTCGCCTGCCGTTTCATCGTAACGACGCGGCGTGTAGTCACGCATGGCGGGGCGCGGGCCGTCGCTGCTGCCGCCGGGCGTGAAGCTCTCCAGCGCGGCCTGCTCTTCGGGAGTCTGGGCGAACAGCAGCTTTACGTGGTCATCGGTGCCCAGGCTGATGAAGCCTGCCAGTTGTGGCCCGTATAAGGTGACACGACGCATCAGCGGTGTCAGGTCGGTCACACGCAAGACTTCGAGCTTGCGCAGTTTGATTTCATGGTTGACGCGATGGATCGACTGCTGCGAATTCATACGGACTTCTCCGACACAGATTGGGGGCCATCAACGATGGATTTGGCGGTTTCATTGAGCAGGTCGCGAACACGCAGAATTTCTTCCGGGCTCCAGCGGCCATGGTGCATTTGCAGCGCATGACGCAGGTTGTGTACCGCTTCATGGATTTCCGGTGGCCGGTCATGCCCGCGCAAAGAGCGCTTGCTGACTTCGATCCGCATGCGCACGCCATCCAGCGCAACGGCCTGCTCGGTCAGCGATTGCAGACCGGCAACAGTGATGGTGTAGAGCTTCTTGCCGCCCTGGGCATCGCCCAGGATCAGTTCGCTTTCTTCAAGAAAGGTCAGGGTGGGATAAATCACGCCGGGGCTTGGGCTGTAGGCGCCATCGAACATGCCTTCGATCTGGCGGATCAGGTCATAACCATGGCAAGGCTGTTCGGCAATCAGGGCCAGCAGCAACAGCTTCAAGTCGCCCGGAGCGAATACCCGGGGGCCACGTCCGCCGCGTTCACGGCCGGGGCGTTTTTCAAAACCGTCGCGGCCATCGCCATATTCGCGCAGCAGTGGACGGTCATCGGGGCGGTGAGGGTCATCACGCATTGTCTTCATCTCTCGTTACGATTTAGATATACCTTAAGATATATCTTTAAGTCTTCGCAAAGAGATACAGACGAATGGTCTTACAGCCGTGTAGAGGGCGTGCTGCACATGGCCTGTCCACCATTTTCCAGATAGGGCGTGAGGATGGGAGCCATGCCCTTGAGTACCTGCACCGGTAGGGCCGAAGTAAATCTGAAGCCTTCGGCGGCGCGTCCGGGGACAAAGGCGGTCAGGGTGCCGAAGTGGTTTTCACCGATGTAGAACACAAAGGTTGCCGTGCGATTGATGGCCCTCGAACTGATAACCCGTCCACCCGCGCCAATGCTTTCGATGCGGTTGTCGCCTGTACCGGTCTTGCCGCCCATGGCCAGGATGCTGCCATCCTGCAATTTGAAAGTGCCTTGCACACGCTTGGCCGTACCGCCATCCACCACTTGCGACAGCGCTTCACGCATGGCTGCCGCGACCTCCGAAGGCAGAACGCGCTTGCCCAGTTCAGGGTTACTGGCCAGCACGGTTTCATAAGGTGTGCCGGCAGCAAAGTGCAGGCTGTCGATGCGCAGGGCGGGCAGGCGAATACCATCGTTCTGGATGATGCCGATCAACTCGGCCAGCGCCGCAGGCCGGTCGCCCGAGCTGCCTATGGCGGTTGCCAGTGAAGGCACCAGATGATCGAACGGGTAACCCACACGCTGCCAGCGTTGCTCGATATCCAGGAACGCCTCGACTTCCATCATCGTACGGATGCGGCTGTCCCGAGCACTCTTGTGTCGGCTCTTGAACAGCCAGCCATAGACTTCCTGGCGCTCATGACGGCTGGCTGCAACCGCATCCTTGAACTGGGCGTCGGGGTATTTCAACAGGTAACCGAGCAGCCACAGATCCAGAGGATGGACACGCGCGATATAACCCTGATCCGGCAAGTCGTAGGCGCCAGGCCCATAGTTTTTGTAAAGCTCTGTCAGGCGCTTTTCGGTGAGTTTCGGGCCGGTTCCGGTTTCGACCAGATGGGCGCGGACGAAGGCCTTGAACGTATCCTGATCGGCACCCGGCAACAGGTAGCGATGCACTGCCGCCAAACGGACAGCAGTGGGATTGATGCCATCGAGAAAGGTGTCCAGCCGTTCCTGGGTGGATTTGTCCTTGTAGCGCTTCCAGAACTTGAGCAGAAAAACCGTGCCTTCTCGGTCGGCAAACTGGCTCAGGTATTCCTGACGGCGCGGGTTGTCATCATCCTTGAGCAGCGCAGCGCTGTTGTTTGGAGCCTGATAAGTGCTGTAGCGCACCAGATCACGCATCAGTCGAATGAAGGGCAGGTTGATCGACTCGCGCAGGGACTCGCGCAACGTCGGAATCCGCTCATTGTCTTCGCGACGGAAATTGTTGAAGCGATGCAGGCCGCCACCGGTAAAAAAGCTTTCGCCAGGGCTGGCCGAATATTGTCGATCCAGGGCCGCAGAGAGCATTTTCGCCAGGTCCCGGTCCTTGTTCTGTATCAGGTAATCCAGAGCCCAGCGGGTCAGCCGGTCAGGCTCTTCGACCGGGGTCTTTCTCAACTCTGTAACACTCATGTCGGCGTAGCGTGCGTGCAGCTCGGCGATGATTTCCAGATAAGTGGTCAGCACCCGCATCTTGGCAGTGGAGCCCAGCTCCAGCTTGCTGCCTTCGTTGATGTCGAACGGCTGGTCGGTGCTGTCGGTTTGCACTCGTACCCGCGAACCGTCCGGGCCGCGCTCGAACAGGGTGAAGCTATAACGCACCTGAGCCGTGCTTGCCGGGGACAAGAGCCGTTCGCCGAACAGGCCGATTTTCTCGGCGAAGGCCGGGTTCGCCAGATCGCGCAGGTATTGGCTGACGCTGTTTTGCAGCTCGCCCTGCAACGTGCTGGTGGCCGACAGATCAAGCCGGTCCAGATCGTAGAGCGGGCGATTGAGCAGGTTGGACAGCCGGCTGCGGGCAACACTGATGCCCTTGTTGGTTTCAATGGGCTGAATTGTCGGTTGCTGTACCCAGTCCCGGTAAGTGACTGCGCTGGCCAGTGCTGCATTGGCCAGTGGTTGATCGATGACCTGTGCCTGTGCAAGCAAGCGAATATGGCTGTCAGTGAGATCCGCCAGTTCCAGTCGGCCTTTGGTCAGGTAATAGGACGGACGACGCTGGGCAATCACCAGCGATAACACCTCGCGCAGCGCCAGACCTTTTTCGGTCAGGCTTTTTGCGTCTTTCGGGTCTGAGGCGAGTACCTGGTTGGTCCTTGCAAAGTCGGCACCGAACCAGACTCGCAAGCCCTCAGCCATGCCATGAACTTCGCCATGCCCGGGCACCGCGGAAAGTGGCACGCTGTTCAGGTAGTCACGCACCACATGCTGACGCGCCTGCAAGGTCTGCTCGCCGGGCAGATAGGCCCGGACACTGGCAGAAATCATCTGACGTAGTTTCTCTGAACCCGATTGCGTCAATCCGTCCGGAGAGTGGCGATATTTCTCCAGTTGTGTCGCCAGGGTACTGCCGCCCGCTGACTGGCCTGGGATCGCAAATATCTTGGCCACCTGAGACAGTGCCGCCTTGGCGAAGCGCGGCCAGTCCACGGCCGGGTTGGCCAGTGGTTGCTGTTCATCCAGCAGATCTCGGTTCTCGATAAACAAAAGACTGTTCACCACCAAGGGCGGGATGGAGGCAAAGTCGGCGTAGAGTTGCTGCGGATAGCGAAACTCATAAAGCGGTTCACTGCGGCAGTCGGTGATCGACAGGCCCGCCTGGATTTTCTCCTCGTAAGGCACGAAAAAGCCGTGTTGGCTGTAGCGCAACAGCTCGGGTGAAAAGCGTGTCTGCCGGGTAATCAGGTAATCGCGTTTGAGCAGGCGCGACAGGAATTCATCCATCGACGAATAGCCCAGGCGTTTATCGAAAGGCCCCTCACCGGGATAAACCACTGCATCGCTCGGGCCGGGTTCGAGCGAATAGCTCAAGCTGGCGGCAAAGCGGCTGAACTCCTTTGCCTGAAGCCTTGAACTGCGGCTTTCGACGGCAATGGCTGCTCCCAATGCAATGCCGCCCATCGTCACCACGACCCAGAACACCCTCCACCCGTAACGCTTGCGGCGGGGTGGAGTGGACATGGGAGGGTCATCCTGACGCTCAGCAGAAATCACACCTTGCCTGGTATCGGAATGCCGTAATACGCCCATGATCGATTGGCCCGGTCACCCTGTTAGTCGCACTTGTCTCAAGCTTAGACGCTGGCCGGAGCTGCGGGAAAAATTGTCTTGTGACGTGGGATATTTCAGGCGGGCAGGGGCGTTGAGGCTACCAGGCGACTTCATTGTGCTGGTATTTATTAACAAGAGATATTGCCTGGAAAAACGTAAGGGGTTTCTGAAATTAAAACATGTAGGACATTTCCTTTTATTTTATTCGGGATTGAACCCGATAGGGCTTGGTGATTATGTCCGGCTTGTCAGTGGCAAGGGTGCCCTGCATAAAATCAATAATAAGGAAGTTATCATGAACAAGAGCAGGAACTGGTTTTACCCGGCGTTCTTATCCGGGGTTTTATGGGCGTTTTCATGTCACTCTTTGGCGCAGACGGAGGGAACTGTCGAACCTCCCGCTTCGACTGCCGGACAGGAGCAACAGGTACAAGACATCGAAGGCGAAGCCTTTACTGTATTGAGCGACCGCATTCATCAGATCGAGCAGACATTACAGAGCGACACTTCGGTGGACCGTTATAGTTTTACAGCCATTCGCGGGCAGGATGTATTACTCGCAACGCCGGGGCTCAGTGTATTGAATCGCGTATGGAAGGTTGAATATCAGGTCGATGGTGGAGAGTGGACGCTCAAGAAATACAACGGGCCTGAGGCTTTTCGTAGCCTGACACCGGGAGCGCGGATCAATATTCGGGTGCTGGCTTCTGACGGCGCCAGATTTGATAAAGCGGGTTACCGCATCGTGTTCGGCTCGTACCCCCATATGCGCTATGACCTTCATGATGAAGAGGGTTTTCTGAAAATACCCTATGGCTTGACCGATCCTCCTTTTCTGGCCACCCAGGCTTTTACGAAAGCATTGCTTGAGGGGACATTTACCGATAGCAAGGCTTATCCGTTGGAGGGTGGGGTGATGGGTTTCAGGTTGGAGCCTCATCACGGGTATAAGGAAATTGAGGAAGAGTTTACGTCTGACGCATCAGGGAAGATCTCAAAATTCATAGAGATTAGCCCTTGTGAGGGCGGAAAGTATGCAGATAATTTTGTACATAAACACAATGGCAGGAATACATGGAGCACTCTCTATAAGGATGGAAAGTACAGTGCGCGGAATTTGCTTTTGGGGAGTCTGGAAGATAAGCCACATGTGTACGCTTTTGGACATATCTGCAAGCGAACGCTGGTTAATTGGTCCAGAAACTAAGAAATAGTGTTTGACGTGTAGGGGGCTGCCTGATTGGGCAGCCCCCTTCGTTAGTCAAGCCTTGATATCGATCAGTGGAGATTCCCGCTTCTCTGCATTTTGTTCAATCTGCCGTATCCACTCTTCGCTCAGGTCATTTTTTCTGACGGCCACGATTTTTCCGTAATCAATGGTGTCTTGAAAATTCATGAGATTAATATTGTATTTTCCCCCAAATGTTTCTGTGTCGTGATCCACCAGAATCATCATGCTTTTAGCATGGAGTTGAACGCTTTCCTTGAAGTCTTCGATGTTGTTGAGTGTGTCTGTAAGCCACTTTATCTCATCCTCACTCAGGCTGTTTTCATACGAGATAACTTTTATTTGTGCGTCATCGCCAAGGGTATAGCTAAAGCCTTTTTTCGCTAGTTCCGGTTTCAACTCGATGAGTTCTTTTCTGAAATGATCGTAATAACACTGTTGAAGAGAAAGGTATGAGGCGGAACGCATTTCTTCAAAACCCAAAAATATTTCTTTGGTCATGGGAGTCCCGACTTCGTCAGGGTCTCCAGAGCCACTGTAGTAAAATTTGTTCTTCCATGGCTCTTCCTCCCGAGTATAAAACTCTTTCGCTCGTGCCTCCCTGGCACTTAGGGTGGGCTCTGCTTCTGGAACAGTCATTTTTGCGGGTATTGAAGTGCTGGCCTGAACAGAAGGTAGTTGAGGTTTTACTGCATTTGATACAACGCTGCTGATATTCATGTTTTGCTCCTTTATGGGTTGATTCCCTATCAGTAGCGGCCGCTGAAAGTAAAACTTGGCCTGATAACGTTGTGGGAAAGTTCCGAGAGGAGGCTTGTGTGAGACGCTGCTCTCAAATCTATTGCAGAGGGCTGATTGGTTTTGAGTTTTATATTTTGTAGGGATTTTCTTTTTTCATGTTGTCCAGGGTTGATCTTCATGATCCCTGATGATTATGTCCGGTTTGTCAGCGGCAAGAGAGCCCTGCATAAATAATGGAATATTGAGAGAGCTATCATGCATAAGAATAAAAGGTTTTTTTATCGTTTCCTGGTGTCTGGCGCTTTAGTGATGACATGCCAGTCCTTTGCGCACACTAAAGAGATCGCCGAGTCTCCCGGTTTACCAGCAGGGCAAGAACCGCAAGTGCAGGAAGTTTCAGGACAGGCCTCAACCTTTTTGGGTGACCGCCTTAACCAGGTCAATCAGACATTGCAAAGTGCAACATCGGTGCATCGCTATCGTTTTATATCGTTGCGCGGTCAGGATGTACTGTTGGCGACGCCTGGCTATGATGCATCGAGCGCTATGTGGAAGGTCGAGTATCAGGTCGATAATGGCGAATGGAAACTCAAGACGCCTACGGGGCCGCAAGCCATTCGAGACTTGAAACCAGGCTCGCGGGTCAATGTTCGAGTGAGGGCTGCTGAGGGGGCCAGCTTTGGGAAGGCTGACTACCGCATGGTTGTGGGGTCGTATCCCCATATGCAGTATGAGCTTCATGATGAGGGTGGTTTCCTGAAAATTCCTTATGGATTGACCAGGCCTTCCTTCCTCGCCACTCAGGCTTATACCAAGGTATTGCTTGAGGCCACCTTTACCGATAGCAAGGCTTACCCATTGGCGGGAGGGGTAATGGATTTCAGGCTGGAGCCTCATGAAGGTTATGCAGAGATCAATAAAGTGCTCACCTCTGACAGCCGTGGGCAGATCTCAATGTTTCTTGAGTTTGGACGTTGTGAAGGCGGGGATCTGGCAGGGGATTTTGTTCACAGGAGTACGGGTAACAATATATGGAGCACCCGTTATAAAGTCGGGAAATACAGCGCACATAATGTACTTCTTGAAAGCCTGGACGATAAGCAGCAGGCATACACTTTCGGGCATATCTGCAAGCGTTCGCTGGTTAACAGGTCTGGTAGTTAAACGACAGGAAAGTTTCGCTGCCTGATGGCTCAGGCAGCGAACAGTCTGTTTCAGACCTGGATATCGACCAGAAGCTTTTCGTTGTCCTCTCGCTTGGGTGCAAAGCGTTCAATCTGGTAGATGATGGTGTTCATGAAGTTGCCGATGGTATTGCGGCTGAATATCTGGCCATAATCAATGACCTTGCTGTAGGCCTCCAGATTGAGCCTGTGCTCGTTGCCGAACTTCTCGGTGTAGTGATCCGTCAATGTCATGACGCTTTTGGCATGGGTGAACAGATTCTTTTTGAGCCCACTGCGGTCATTGAGACTTTCCGTCAGGTAGCTGAGTTCGGCCGGTGTCAGCACGCCATCGGGGTCGGTCACTTTTATCTGCTGGTCCAGGCCGAGCGTGAAGCCGAAGTGTTTCTTTGACAGCGCCGTATTCAGAAAGGAGAGTTGCTGCTTGAAGTCGTGAAAATTGTCGAACATGGCATGTATGGACGTGTTGAAGGTCTTTAACTCTTTATCAAGATAGTTTTTTCTCATGTCTTCAGTGGTTTTGTCGGACAAATTTTTATAAGGCTCTAAAATCTCACCTTTTGATGTCTTGGGTAGCCAAGGCGATTCTTCCGATCGATAAAACGCTTCATTGGCATCATGCCCCCTCTTGATGGCTGCTGGCGGTGTGCTTGATATTTTGTCAGTAGAAACAGCTCTTGAGGCAGGCTCAATTGCTGGGGGTTGCCAGTTTTGCAAGGCAGGGGAAGGCGAATTGATGTTCATGGCACAGTCTCATGGTTTATACAGTCGACTGTTTAGCGGCGGAGTTTGAGGAAACTTGTCCTGATAAGTGTGTAGGAATAGTCCCAGAGACAAGTGCATTAAGGCGGCTTGTAAGAAGTTTCTCTTTTTTATAGTCGTTAAGTCCGTTTTGCAGGAGGCTTTTGTTGATGAAGCAGAGCATCATTGATCCACGGAACCTCGCAAATAAACGAGCTAGCAAAAGTCCATATTTGCCAGCCCGTTTACATTAAAACCTGCCTCAAGCCGTGACTACCCTCTGCGGGCTCCCCAGCCGCTTGTTCAGTTCCAACCCGTTGGCCATCAATACCATCAAACCCAGTCCGACCAGCGCGGTGGTGACTTGCATCGGCCAGGTATCGCCTGCCAGGGCGTTGGCCATATCCGCCAGTGGTGCAAGCAATACGCCCAGGCAGAAGACTTCAAGGGAGTAGCGCCCCATACGGCAGGTCTGTTGCGCGGGCCAGTTATCGAGCCAGGTGTGGCGGGTCGGCAGCAATTTGGCGACCACATAGACCAGAGCCAGGAAGTGTACGAGGCGGGCAGGTTCCAGGTCGGTCTTGCTGATGGGGTACAGGGCTTCCAGGCCCATGGTCGAGACCAGAGCCCCATGCAGTTCGGGCCACTTTTCGCTGAAGGTCAGTGCGCCGGCGATCAAGACATAGACGGTCGCCAGCAGAAACAACGGCTGCTGGTACAACGGACGATGCTCCGCGATGACCGGTTGCGTCGTCCGCAACGCACAGGCACCGCCCAGTACGAACAGCAGTTGCCAGGCCACCGGGTTGAAATACCAGAGCCCGCCGCCTTCGTAGGCGCGCAGGTTCCAGCCAAACAGCGGCACCATCATGTACAGCGCGATGGACAGGCCGACCGCCACTTCAACCTTGCGCAGCATCAAGGGCAGGATCAGCGGCAGAGCCAGTAGCAGCAGGATGTAGAGCGGTAACGGGTCGGTCAGGTTGGGCTTGAAGCGCAGCAACAGTTCGTCGGCCAGGGCTTGCTGTGGATTGCCGACAAAGTATTCGAGGCCCATCTGCTGGACCATATCGCGGGTTTCAACGTGGTTGTTGGCCACGAAGACAATGCCCATCAACAGGGTCAGCAGGAAAATGTGTACCACATACAAGACCCAGGTACGACGCAGGATGCGCACGCAGGCCACCATCATGCCGTCGCGCTGGGCAATGCGTCCGTAGGCCAGAATTGCAGCGTAGCCAGCCAGAAAGACAAATATCTCTGCTGCATCGCTGAAGCCGAAATTGCGCACGGTCAGTTGTGCCAATGGGTTGTCCGGCACGTGATCCCAGAAAATGAAGATCAGCGCCAAACCTCGAAAGAAGTCGATTCGATAATCGCGTCCGTTAGTCATAACGGTGGGCTCTTGAAAGTTTGTCGATTGAATAAGGATCAACCGCAGTGGGTTGAGGTTCCGCACCGCCAGTCAGTAGTGGGTCGGCGGCGCGGCAGGGTGGCGTTAATCGACGAGAAATGCAAAAGCCGGGCTATTACAGAATGTCTCCATACGGTCGGCTCAGGTGAGTTCAGCGGGCTCAAAGCTGTCCGAGCGTGCCATTTGCCACATGCGTGAATAGAAGCTGTCGTCCTGTATCCCGTTCAGCAACTGGCCGGGTTGCAAGAACACATGGGTCTGCGAGAACAGTTTGATTTCCGTTGCCGACATACGGCGCACCAGATGCCTGGCTTCCAGTTGTGAAGGCTGATCAAGCCCGGCCGCCGCAAGCATTTCGGCCAGAGCCTTGAGGGTGTTGCGGTGGAAGTTGAAGACTCGTTGAGCCTTGTCCGGTACCACCAGTGCGCGTTGCCGCAAGGTGTCCTGGGTCGCTACGCCGGTCGGGCATTTGTTGGTGTGACAACTTTGTGACTGGATACAACCGATGGCGAACATGAAGCCGCGTGCCGAGTTGGCCCAGTCGGCGCCGATGGCCAGTACGCTGGCGATGTCGAAGGCGCTGACAATCTTGCCGCTGGCACCCAGTTTGATCTTGTCCCGCAGGTTCAGGCCCACCAGAGTGTTGTGTACGAACAGCAGGCCTTCACGCATCGGTGAGCCGATATGGTCTGTGAACTCGACCGGCGCGGCCCCGGTGCCACCCTCGGCCCCGTCGATGACGATGAAGTCGGGGTAGATGCCGGTTTCAAGCATGGCCTTGGCGATCCCCATGAACTCCCACGGATGACCCAGGCAGAACTTGAAGCCCACCGGCTTGCCGCCAGACAGCTCGCGCAGTTGAGCGATGAACTGCATCAATTCATAAGGTGTCGAGAAAGCACTGTGCCGAGAGGGTGAGATGCAGTCCTCGCCCATCGGGATGCCGCGGGTATCGGCGATTTCCTGAGTGACCTTGTGTTTGGGCAGGATTCCGCCATGGCCCGGCTTGGCGCCCTGGCTCATCTTGATTTCAATCATGCGCACTTGCGGGTCACGGGCTTGTGCGGCGAAGCGCTCTGGATCGAAGCGACCATCTGCACCGCGACAGCCGAAGTAACCGCTGCCCAGCTCCCAGGTCAGATCACCGCCATGTTCCCGGTGATACGGGCTGATGCTGCCTTCGCCGGTGTCATGGGCGAAATTGCCCAGCTTGGCCCCCTGATTCAATGCCCGAATGGCATTGGCACTGAGCGAGCCAAAACTCATCGCCGAGATATTGAAGATCGAGGCCGAGTACGGCTGGGTGCATTGTGGGCCACCGATCAGCACGCGAAACGAGTTTGGATCGCTCAATGGCGCCGGGCGCATGGAGTGGCCGATGAACTCGAAGCCGGTTTCATAGACATCGATCAGCGTGCCGAACGGCCTGTCGGCTGTTTCGTTCTTGGCCCGTGAATACACCAGCGAGCGCTGGGCGCGGGAAAAGGGCAGGGCGTCGCTGTCGGATTCCAGCAGGTATTGGCGAATCTCCGGGCGGATGGCTTCCACGGCATACCGGATATTGCCCAGGATCGGGTAGTTGCGACGGACCGAATGCGGGGATTGCAGCAAGTCGATGATACCGACCACGCTCAATACCGCAGTCAGCAGGGTAAATGGCCAAAGCCACTCGTGATGCCAGAACGGCAGGCTGAACAGGGTGAACAGCACGCAACCAACGAAGACTGCATAACGACTGAGTAGCGATAGGCTCATATGACATCCTTGGGCTAATGACGACACGCCCTGTCTTTTTGCCGCATCGGGCCGCAGGGCTGCATAAACATCGATTGCTGGCTAACGAGCCGTTGCATGAGAAATGTAGCAGGCGAGTGATAAATGAATAAGGGCGAAGACCGCAATGTTGCCGTTCTTCGCCCTTGATCGAGGAGGTTGTCAGTTGGCAGGGTTGGTCGGCTGGTACTGAAAGGTCGGGCCTGTGAAGGTTTTCGGGGCCGGTATGCCGGACATCATTGCCTTGGCCTGGCCCTTGAGCGACATCATCAGGCCTAGTGCCGTATTCATCTGGTTCTGGCTCGAATCGCCGTTGAACAAGGCATGCAACGACTGGAGCAGGCTGGTGTAGGTGTAGTTGAAATTGTCGTTGGCAAAGGATTGCACCGTGCCCGGTGTATAAGGGCCGGGGTCGGTGGCGACGGGATAGACACCTGTGGTGTCCAGGGTTATCGGAGCCCCTGCATAGGCATACTTGTCCTCCGGCGTCGGGCCTCCATCGGGGGTTGGAATCAGTAGCTTCCCTTTCTGGATCTGCATGAAGCGATAGTAATGCGCATAGCCTTTGCCCACGACTTCGAGCGGTGAAAGCGAAGTGCCTTCGCCCTGATCGATGATGCTCTGGAGGGCTTGCCTGGCCGTGGCGACATTGCTGACCACAACCGACTCCCACATCAGGTCAGGTCCGACCTGATTGGGTGACGGATTGAGAAATACACCGTCGCCGAGCTGTTCTATGGCTTCGATGATGGCGGTATAGAACTGCCCGATGGTGAGGTCTTTTTGTGCGGCAAGCAGTTTGAAATCGAGGGCATGTTCAGGCTCTTCGATCTGCAGGAAGGTCTGCAGTTGTGTCATCGAGAAGGGAGCCAGATGCACGGTCAGGTCCGATTGCACGCCACCAGGCAGTGGGCCCGGGTAGTTGGGGATAAAACCTGGTGAGTCGATGACTGGTGAGCCGCCGAGGGCGTTCATCACATTGCTCGCCAGTGTCATGTGCAGCATTTCCTCTATGACCACCGAGGAAATGATGGCGGCGATTTCCGGATTCTTGCTGGCATCGATCGAATAGAGCGCATAGAGATAAAGCGGAATCGTCGAGTGCTCCAGCTCGACTGCCTGTTGAAGCGCGTCAAGCACCGCTTGCACTGTTACGGTCGGGCCTTGGAGGCCTGCGATGGTCGAAAGTTGAAGACGGATCATGGGCATTACCCCCTTTGGGATTGGTTGATCAGACGGCGAGCAACCGCTGCCGCTTTGCCACCTCGGGCGGCGTTTGCCAAGGCGGCCTCTTCCTGGGGCGTGTAAGAAGTCGCTTCACTGGTCTGGAGCGCTGCTTTTGGCGCCGTCCTGGTGCCTGGTAGGGGATTCTTGAGCCAGGCAAGAATGGCCTGGCGTTTGGCGGGAGACAGGTCCCGGGTCACCGGCATCGAGTTGGCGTCGTGAATATCCAGGCTGAACGCGAGGGTCAGCAATCCTGCGGTTTTCACCACAGAGTCGAAATCCGCCATGTTCAGGAAGCGCAGCATTACCGGGTAGAGATTGGCGTATTGCTGGAAGATCGGCTGGATATCATCCCAGGTGGGTGATGCAGGAATGCTGTAACCGCTCCAGAGTAGAAAACTGATGAAGTCCCACTGGTTGACGGGGCCGGCATTCATGCCCACTTCAGTGAATACCGGACGGATGCCATAGACCTGGCCATCGATTGAGGAACTGCTGTTTTTGAAACTGCGAGGTATTCCCGGATCGTTTGTGCTGAGTGACAAAACGGCTTTTCCGCTGGCGTCGGTTACTGCTGTTGCGGCGAAGTTCAGGGCGTTTTCTGGCGTCGCCACCGGCGGGGAAGCCATGACATAAGGAGGGGAGTCGGGTGTTGGTTGCAACTGCGAGGAGTCAAGAATGAATGACACCGAAATCCCTGGCAACGGCTGTCCATACTGCGTTGCGTAGACAGGAATATCGACTTTTTCGTCCGGGCTCAGGCGATAGACAAACTTGTCGGCACGTATGAACGCTGCATTGGTCCATTCATTGATGATGATGCCTTGGCTGCCCGACAGGAGTAGCACATTGGTCTGGGCAACCTGAAGCTGTTGCGCTGACAGCGGCAGTACTACGATGCCTGCCGTCTTTGCATACCAGTCGGGATTGCCGGAGTAGCCATCACCTCCCTGAGAGGCAATGGTTCCGAGAGGAATGATAGAGCACCTCGGACCTGTGGGTGTAAGGCTCGGCTCATAAGCTCCGAGCTGCAGATCTCCGAGATCGTTCAGGCCTGCGCCCGGAGCCGTTGTGGAGATGGCATTACCCAGATCGAGGTAAATGCAACTTGCTTCTGTATCGATGGCTGCTGCAAAGAAGTTGATACCGCCAATGGGAGTGAAGAAGTTTCCCTGAGGTGAAACCGCTGCCATGAAGTGGCGGCCAAGCACCAGATGTCGAGGCTCCTCTGCCAGGTAAGGCCCTATGGTGCCTACGATTCGACCGCACATGAAGTTCGGCGATGTATTGTCCATGTTCAGGCCGTCAACATTGAACTTGATTGACAACTGTCCTGTAGCTTGGGCGGCTTGTTTCAACTGGCTCAGAAATGCAGAGTGAGAAACATCGCCCCATTGCAGATTGTGCAATACCGATTGATACATCGCGCCTGCACCGATGTCTCCTGAACCCGAACCGGTTGCGCGATCCCATATGTCGATGAAGGCAGCAGGCAGGAATTGCCCGCTAAAAAGTGTGTCGCCATTGAGGTCCGCTATCCGCACCTCCAGGCCCCATATTTCCGATACCAGTTGTTGTTCGGGGTCGAGGTCGACCATCTTGGCCGGCACCCGGCCATTGGAATCGGCAATGATGTAACGCAGTACGGGATCTGACGGAGTCACTGCACCCGCCGGGGTCCAGGCTGAGTTGATGGTGCAGCCCAGCAAACGGAATGCCGCGTCACCTTGTGGATTGAACCACCCGTTAGGTGGCTTCATGTGCGGGCCTTCCAGTTTTTGATAGCTGGATTTGAACGCATCATTGTCATAGTGGCCGGCGTCATTATTGACCGTCGACACATTGGCCTGGAATTTCCCGGAAAAGTGAAGCCTGAGGGAGTTCAGATAACTCACGTCGAATACCTCCGTGTTGCGTCCATGTTGTGAAAGGTTGTGTCCGTGCTGCGTCCTGCTAAAAAGCGTATTCAGGTGTTGAAGGGTTCGATAAGGCCGACCGGATTGCCTTCCGGGTCCTTGAACATCGCGAAGCGGTAGCCATCGATTGCTGTAGGCGGCATCAGCGCCGATCCGCCTGCCGCCAATGCTGTTTCAAGCACCGGCTCCAGGGTGTCCACCAGCAGATAGAAGTTGTGTCCGGGCTCGAAGCCGGGAATGGAAGGATCGGCCTGGCCGATGCCACCCAGTAGCGGCGGAGTACCGGCCGGGAAGTGGATATAGGAGAAGCCGCCAGTCCCGGTCTGATACTGCCAGCCGAACACTTGCTGATAGAACGCCCTGGTCGTTGCGGAGTCCTTCGCGATGATTTCAAACATCACGGCCGGATGCCGGTTGCCGAGCTCTTCTGTCTCTTGAAGGTTGCGCCCGGAAAAACCGGCCAGTGTGTCGAGAAATTGCACTGTGGTGTATGGTTTGCCGTTAGCCGACACGAAGCAGTGGCCGTATTGCGCCACAAAGTTTGTGAAGAGCGGCCCGTTCACATGGGCGAGAAACGCATCGGGGCTTGCATAGGTCTCGAAGAACAACACCAGCAATGGATCAGGTGGCGGCAGCGATTGAAGCCGGGCATCGGCACCGAAAGGTGTGTTTACCAGATAGGTGAGCGTACCGGGTTCGTTGTTTTGTACATCGCGGGCAAGTTGTATCAGTGCCTGGCGTGCTTCTATTTCCTGGCCTGGCTGAATGAACCACTGCGACGTCAGGCTGATGGGCATGTTTCCTCCTTGAATATAGATAGGTAGAGCGCAGGCACAGCAATGCAGAGAGCATCACTCTCTTTATCTGTTGCGGGTAATTGAACAGTGTGTTGAAGGTTGACTTGCCCTGTAACAGTGCATGTCCGGCTCGCTGTACGGCACCTGTGCAGTGTGAGCGATCATGAATTGTCAAAAACACTCGTCAGGATAAAGGCAAAATGCCAACCAACTGTGCTGCCTATGAAAATGAGCCCGAGTCCACGGAGCGTGAAGGCAGTTTCAACATAGATGACTTCATGTTTAATTCCATGGGGATAATGAAAAATATATTTATCGGAAAAGGCTTTCCAATATAGAAATCATTATTTGCAACTTATGGAATGTTTCTCATTTTCAACGGGGCTTGTCATTCAGTCTTTCACGTTTCATGACGCACTTCGTTGTGGGTCTGCTTTTCTCTGTTCAACGGCATGATAAACATCAAGTTGTGGATTGAAACTTCAACTCTCCAGTATCCACGGTTTGATATGCCGAAGCCGTTCGGCCATGGCATAGATATCGTCACGTCCCTCCAGGCTGGTCCAGCGCAGATGCTGGATCAAGGCCTGCTCTTTCGGATTGAGTGCGACGAAGCCCAGTTCATCGGCCTTGCGCATGAACGTATCGCGTGGCTCGGTCGGGGTACTGGCGGCAATCACTTCCTGCAAGGCGTTTTGCAGCATCGAGACATAACCCACCAGCATCGAAGGGTTGCAGAGCACATCGGTCTTGTTGACATAACCATCGAGCAGACGCAGTGAGTCACGGGCTTCTATCAGTCGCTCGTAAGCGGATTGAGGAAGGTCATAGTGGGTGATATCAGGCATGAGAAATCCTACCGACTTGTTATTTCATCCGCAGTCCAGGGCCAATCGCTGGACGGACCCATACGGCTGTGAGTAGTAGGCGCTGGCGTGTTGTCCTGGCTACCAGTAAGCCGGGAGCCCCGTCCCGGGCCGCTGATTTGGCAGAGGCGGGGCGAACCATAGCTTCAAGCGCCAGCCCGATCAAGTTCAGGGCGGGAGCAGCAAACAGCATTGATTATCATTAATGTGAAGTATTATGTTATGGTATAACAATGCTCAAGCAACTCATCCGGAGGCCCCCATGAAACCTGATATCCATCCTGCTTACCGCACAGTGCTGTTCCACGACACGGCTGCCGACGTGTATTTCCTGATCGGCTCCACAGTCGATACCGATCGCACGCAACAGCATACGGACGGCAATACCTACCCTTACGTGGCGCTCGACGTGTCCAGTGCTTCGCACCCGATGTACACCGGCCAGCAACGCAAGACCACCACCGAAGGCCGTATCGCGGGCTTCAACAAGCGCTTCGCAACCTTCGGTTCCGGCAGCAAGGCAGGCACTCCCGCTGCTTGATCCGGCACCCGACTCCCCGATTCAAGGCGATCTGTGCAGGATTGCTCCGGACCGGGGATTTTTTTTGCCTGCTTTTCGGACATGCGACCACTGAGCCTCTGGACTAATGCCGGGCATTGCTTTTATCTTCGCGGCCTGAAAAACAGGAGTACCCGCGTTGAAAAAATCAGTCGCCATCGTTTTCGGTGGGCAATCCAGCGAGCATGAGGTTTCGTTGCAGTCAGCACGCAACGTGATCAATGCGATCGATCGCGAAAGCTACGAGCTGACCTTGATCGGTATCGACAAGCTGGGCCGTTGGCTGCGGTTCGATGAAAGCGATTACCTGCTCAATGCGAGCGACCCAGCAAAGATCAGGCTGAGCACTTCAGGCAAGCTGTTGGCCCTGTTGCCCGGCAGCACAGGCGGACAGTTCGTCGAAGTCGGGTCGGTCGAGCCGCTCAAGCGTATCGATGTCGTGTTCCCGCTGATTCACGGTGCCTACGGCGAAGATGGCTCCCTGCAAGGCCTGTTGCGCCTGCTGGCGATTCCGTTTGTAGGGCCGGATGTGTTGGGCTCTGCGGCCTGCATGGATAAAGACGTGACCAAGCGCCTGCTGCGCGATGCCGACATCAGCGTGGCACCGTTCGTGGTGCTGATGCGTGGCCAGACAGCTCAGTTCAGCGACGTGGCCGGGCAACTGGGGCTGCCGATGTTCGTCAAACCGGCGAGCCAGGGCTCTTCGGTGGGCGTCAGCAAGGTGACCGACGAAGCCGGGTTCGAAGCGGCCCTGGCGCTGGCCTTCGAGTTCGACCACAAGGTTCTGATCGAACAGGGCATTGTCGGCCGGGAAGTGGAATGTGCGGTGCTGGGCAACCGTGAGCCGCAGGTCAGTGTATGTGGCGAAGTCATCGCCAATGACGAGTTCTACGCCTACGACACCAAGTACCTCAACGGTGATCAGGCGCGTATCGCCATCCCCGCCGAACTTGCGCCAGAACTCAGCGAACAGGTGCGCGAAGTTGCATTGCAGGCCTATCGGGTTCTGGGCTGTGCCGGGCTGGCGCGTGTCGACTTCTTCGTCACCGAAGCGCGGGAGATCATCATCAACGAGATCAACACGATCCCCGGTTTCACCTCCATCAGCATGTACCCCAAGCTCTGGCAGGCCACTGGCTTGTCCTACGCCGGTCTGATTGATCGCTTGATCGTACTGGCACTGGAGCGCGATGATGAGGCTCGCTTGCTGAAGACGGACATCTTTGCATGAAGATCATCAATATTGCCGCAGCCTTGTTGATTGCCCCGGATGGCCAGACCTTGTTGGTACGCAAGCGCGGTACCGAGGCGTTCATGCAGCCGGGCGGCAAGATTGAAGCGCACGAGCCAGCGGTAAATGCGCTGGTTCGGGAGCTGGAAGAAGAACTGGGCCTGGTGATTGACCCGCAACAGGCCATTTTCCTTGGTGAATTCAGCGCTCCGGCGGCCAACGAGCCGGGCTTTGAAGTGCATTGCCAGTTGTTCGGGGTACGCACCGATGCCCAGGTCGTACCGGCGGCCGAGATCGAGGAAATCATCTGGATTGGGCCAGAGCAACACCCGGAACTGGTGCTGGCTCCTTTGACCCGCGACTTGATCCTGCCGCTGTATCGCGAGATGCGCGAAGAAACCTGATCACGGAGCGAATTCATTCGCGAAGGGCTTCTTCGCGAATGAATTCGCTCCTGCTGGGTTCAACGCACCGCACTCACTCCATCCAGCGTCGAGAACGACGTGTCCTTCGCCGTCAGCAGGAAATCCCGCATGTAAGGCGCGTCGAGCATATCGGCGCGAATACCTGCATAAAGCGTCGCGAACAACCCTTTTTCCCCCAGACGCTTGGCCTTTACGTAGCCACGCGAGCTGTATTCGTGCAGTGCCCAATGGGGCATGCCGCACACGCCGCGTCCGCTGGCCACCAGTTGCATCATCATGACCGTCAGTTCGGAAGTGCGGACCTGCGCAGGTTCAATGTCGGCTGGCTCCAGGAAGCGCGTGAAAATATCCAGTCGATCCCGCTCCACCGGATAAGTGATCAGCGTTTCAGTGACCAGATCCTCTGGCACGATGTAGGGCTTGTTCGCCAGTGCATGCTGGTTGGCCACGGCGAGCATTGCTTCGTAAGTGAACAGCGGCACATAGGTGATGCCGGGAATATCCAGCGGGTCTGAAGTGACCACCAGATCCAGATCACCGCGAGCCAGTGCCGGCAACGGAGCGAACGAAAAACCCGAAGACAGATCCAGTTCGACCTCCGGCCAGGAGTCACGGAACTGGTCGATGGTCGGCATCAGCCACTGAAAGCAGCTATGGCATTCGATAGCCATATGCAGACGCCCGGCCGTACCGCCCGCCAGTCGCGCAATGTCGCGCTCGGCACTGCGCAATTGGGGTAGCAATGAATCGGCCAGTTGCAACAGGCGCAGCCCCGCGCTGGTAAAGCGCACCGGTTTGGTCTTGCGCACGAACAACTGCATGCCCATGCGTTCCTCCAGTTCCTTGAACTGGTGGGAGAGGGCAGACTGGGTTAGGTGCAGGCGCTCGGCCGCTTCCACAAGGCTGTCGGCCTCGCGCAAGGCGTGCAGGGTTTTGAGGTGGCGTATTTCAAGCACCTTCAGCGCTCCATGAATAAAATTTGTGACCAGCGAGAAAACGATGAGTTTGTCTCATGATTATCTGGCTGTCGACAATAGCGCCATCTTTTATGGCGAACGCAGCATGGCTTTGGCACGCAGCCTTGGATTTGCGCGCATCCCCGACGATCGCCGGTAAGGGATTTTCAGCGGCCATTTTGCCGTTGATCCCGATTCATCAAACTGTCACGCAACTGTGGCAGCGCGCTTTGAAAAACATCATCAGACTTATTGCCTACTGGGGATCTGTTTTTTGGTGTTTTTCATGCGGGTTTTACTCTTTCTGGCCGCGCTCTTGTGCGGCTTGCCGTCTTTTGCGGCCTCTCGATGCGATGTCAGTGCTCCTGTACAGATTGCCGAACTCAAGGAAGTTCGTATTGCCTATCAAAGTATCGGCAATGAATCCGACCCTGCCTTGCTGCTGGTCATGGGCCTTGGCGGGCAACTGATTCACTGGCCTGACGAAGTGGTGGTTGCCCTTTGTCAGCAAGGCTATCGGGTGATTCGCTACGACAACCGCGATGTCGGCCTGTCGACCTGGGTCCAGCCTCCTGCGGATGCCAACCTCACTTATGAAGTGCTGCGCTATAAGCTGGGCTTGCCGGTGTCTGCGGTCTATTCCCTGACCGATATGGCCGATGATGCGCTGGGCTTGATGGATGCGCTGCACGTTGAACAGTTTCATGTGCTGGGGGCGAGCATGGGCGGCATGATTGCTCAGCATCTTGCCGACCTTGCCCCGCAACGAATCGAAAGCCTGACCCTGATCATGACCAGTTCCGGCGCTCAGGGCCTGCCGATGCCCAATGCTGCCTTGATGCAATTGCTGGCCCGTCGTGGCGCGCCCAATCGCGAGATTGCCATCGAGCAGCAGGCGGATCTGCTGGCCGCCCTGGGCAGCCCGCAGATCAAGGACGACCGGGAAATGCTTCTGCAACAGGCCGCAGCCTCTTATGACCGGGCCTTCAACCCCGAAGGCGTAAAACGTCAGATTACCGCGATTCTGGCCGAGCCCAGCCGTGTCGAACTGCTCAACCGCTTGCGTCTTCCGGTGCTGGTGGTCCATGGAACGGCCGATCCACTGCTGCCGGTCATGCATGGCGTGCATGTCGCTGCGCATATCCAGGGCAGTCAGTTACGCCTGATTCCCGGCCTGGCGCATCGCTTTCAGGAAGCGTTCAAGGCGCCGTTGCTGGCGGCAGTGTTGCCTTATCTCAAGGCGCAGCATGAAGACGGACGGCATGTGGCGCAGTTGTAAGCCAGACGTGTATCGTGACTGTTTTCTGCCAAGTGCGAGCGTCACGATGACCACTCCCCTGAAAATCGATTTCGTTTCCGACGTTTCCTGCCCGTGGTGCGCCATTGGCTTGCGTGCCCTGGAGCAGGCCCTTGAGGCGCTGGGTGATGAAGTGCAGGCGCAGCTTCATTTCCAGCCCTTCGAGCTGAACCCGAACATGGTTGCCGAAGGCCAGGACATCAAGGAACACCTGGCCGAGAAATACGGCTCCACGCCTGAGCAGATGAACGACATCCACGAGAACATCCGGGCGCGTGGCGCAGAGCTGGGGTTTGTCTTTACCCAGGGCGAGCGGCGCATCTACAACACGTTCGATGCCCATCGCCTGCTGCACTGGGCTGAACTGGAAGGCAAGCAACCGGCGTTGAAGCAAGCCCTGTTTACCGCCTATTTCACCGATCTCGCAGACCCGTCCAGCCACCAGACTCTGGCCACTGTGGCGCAAAAAGTGGGACTGGACCGCCTGCGTGCCGAGGCCATTCTTGCTTCTGGCGAATATGCCGCCGAAGTACGTGAGGCTGAACAACTCTGGACCTCACGCGGCGTCAGTTCGGTGCCGACCATCGTGTTCAACGACGAATACGCCGTGTCTGGCGGCCAGCCTGTCGATGTGTTTGTCGGCGCGATCCGGCAGATCATCAACAAGAGCGTGTAAGAACTGCGCTGGTGGCATCGTTTGTAGGACCGGCTTCAGCCGGGAAGAGGCCTGTGCAGGCGCTTCATCTTCATCGGCCTAAATACCGCCTTCCCGGATAAATCCGGTCCTACGGATTGTGAGCAGCGCCCCCGACACAGACCGCTTGCCGAGTTACAACTTGAAGGTATCGACAACACTCCTGAGCCGTCCGGCCTCAAAGTCCAGCTCACCGCAGGCTTTGAGGGTTGCATTCAGGTTGTCGGTGGCCTGGTGGTTCAACTGGCTGATCGCATGCACATCACGGGTCAGTTGATCGACGGCAGTGGTCTGTTCCTCGGTCGCCGCGGCGACTGTCAGGCACACGTCATCGATCTCGCTGATGCGTGACACGACGCTCAGCAGGCTTGCGCCAGCCTCGGTTGCCACCCTTACGCTCTGGCTGCCCATTTCATGGCTGAGGGACATGGTCTCGGCAGCCTGTGTGGCACCGTCCTGCAGCGCCTGGATCACTGCGCGGATTTCTTCGGTCGCATTCTGGGTGTGATGGGCCAGGCTTCGGACCTCGTCCGCCACCACCGCGAACCCTCGGCCTGCCTCACCCGCTCTGGCCGCTTCAATGGCTGCGTTCAAGGCCAGCAGGTTGGTCTTGCCGGATATCGTCGAAATGACTTCCAGCACCTTGCCGATATTGGCGCTTTTGGCGTTGAGGTCTTCGATCTGGGTGCGTGTCGTTTCGATGTTCTGTTGCAACTGACTCATCGTATCGACGGTTTTTTCCACCAGCGTGCTGGTCCAGTCGATCTGTGTCCTGGCGCTGGATGCACCTCTTGAGGCTGCCGAGGCACTTGAGGCTATTTCCTGTGCTGCCGCTCCCAGTTCTTCGATAGCTGCTGCAACGGTGGTGGTGTAGCCCGACTGGTGCTCCGACTTTTCCACCGAAGAGTTGGACGCCGACAGGACTCGGCGGGTGGCTTCGTTCAAGGCCTGTGTCGTGGATGAAACTTCGGTGATGGAGGCATGAATCCGGTCGCCGAATCGATTGAAGCTCTCGGCCAGGTGTCCGAACTCATCGTGGGAGACAATCGACAAGCGCCTTGTCAGGTCGCCATCGCCCTGGGCAATGTCTTCCATCGCATGGTTGATCAGGTGCAGGGGTTTCATCAGCACGCGCATCAGCAATCCGAGCAGCAGCAAGGTAATCAGGCCGGCAACGATTGTGGCGATGATTGCTGAGTTACGGAACGCCGAGATACTGGCCAGGGCCGCCTGCTTATCCAGCACGATGCCGATGTACCAGTCCTGCGAGGGCAGGCCTTTGACGGGGGTGAACAGGGTAAGTTTCGGGCCATCCACCGACGCAGCTTCGACCAGTCTGTCGCTCAGCGTCAGCGTCTCTGCGGGAAACAGGTCGGCCAGGGTCTTGCCGATAAGCGCCTTGTCCGGGTGAACCAGTATCTTGCCGGCCTTGCTCACCAGCAAGGCGTAACCGCCACCATCGAACACTTGGCTATTGATGGTCCGGGAAATGGTCTCGATGTTCAGGCTGGCACCCAGAACCCCCATGACGTGTCCGTTGGAGCGAATGGCGACCGCCTGAGTGATGATCCGGTAATCGATGCCAGCGCCGACGTAGGGTTCTGTCATCGCTGTGCCCTGATCGATGGCATCCTTGTACCACTGCCGTTCCCGGCTGTCGTATCCGGCAGGCATCTGTCGCGGTGGATAGATGTGGAAGCCGCCGTCACGGGTGCCGACATAGCCGGCAATGAACTGCTCCATCAGCACCTGGCCCTGCAACTTGCCGAGTATGTTTTCAGGCGAGGGCGCCTGGCCGATGGATTCGGCAACGTTCTTGATCAGAATCATCCGCCCGTCCAGCCAGCTCTGAATGTCATGGGCCATCGAGACCGAGAGTGCGCGGGTGCTTTGTTCGATTCTCTGTAGGTTGTCGTCACGCAAGCGAACGTCATTCAGCGCGGAAAACGCGCAAAACACTGTCATGATCACCAGCGCGGCGATCAGTAATATCTTCTGGTTGAACCTGAGATGTCTCATCACTGTTTCTCTGCGTACTGGATCGGTTGCACAACAGCCCGTCGGTTTTTGATTAACATTTAAAGCATCCCTGCTATCGATAACTTCCGGGCGAACGGGGCCGCACGTGTAGAGAACTACATGTGAAGTTTTCCGGTAAGTAACGTGGTTCTATATTTGAAAGCCTTTGAAGCGTGTCGGGTTTACCACAGGGCCACTGTGTAACTCAGAATCAGTCGGGTTTCATCCAGGTCATTGCCAAAGTTCGAGCGCACTGTGGCATTCCTGAGTTTGATACCGACATTCTTCAATGTGCCGCTCTGGATGACATAACCGATATCGGTATTGCGTTCCCACTCTTTACCCGTGTTATTGCCCGATACACGGACATTGTCACCGCTGACATACCGGCTCATGAAGGTCAGGCCGGGAATACCCAGTGCGGCGAAGTTGTAGTCATAGCGCAACTGCCACGAACGTTCTTCGATGTTGGCGAAGTCGTTGATCTGTACGAAGTTGACCAGGTAAGGGTCGGTATTGGCGATGTATGGAAACGGATCATCGCCGCTCATGCGCTGGTAAGCGGCACTGAACACGTTGGAGCCCAGGGTGTAGGAGACCATGCCGTTCGCGGCGCGGTTGTCGAGGTTGCGAAAGTTACCGTCCTCGGTGCTTTTCGAGTAGCGCAGGTCAAACTTCAGCGACTGCTGTGCAGCCAGTGGAATCTCGTAGACCACGCCACCAAAGAACTGCCGGTAGACGTTTTCCAGATTGCCGTAATACAGGCTGGTGCTGAGGGTCTTGCTGAAGTTGTAGGTGCCGCCGGCGAAGTTGAATTCATCACTGACGCCACCGATGCGGTTACCGGTGAAATCCTGATAGTTGGAGGAGCTGTTGAACTTGATCTGCTCCAGCTGGCCGCCTTGCAAGATCAGCTTGTCGATATCCTTTGAGGTCAGCATCGCGCCCTCGAAGGTCGATGGCAGCAGGCGGGTGTCATTGCTCGACACCACCGGGCTGCGGAAGGCAAGAGAGCCGACCTTGAGCACGGCCTCGGACACCTTCGCCTTGGCTGTCAGTTCCAGTTTGGAGTATTCGCTCTGTGAGCCGCGGCCGTTTCTTGAACTGAGGTCGGCTGGCAGCAAACCCGTGCCACCGGAGCCATCGCCGCCATCGAGCTTGAAGCCTGCCATGCCGAGGGCATCGATCCCCAGACCCACTGTTCCGGCGGTATAACCCGACTCGAACCTGAGCATTGCGCCCTGCGCCCATTCCTGTGCCGAGTCGCGCCGGGCAGTGGGTGGGCCGTTGCGAAAGTCACGGTTGAAGTAGAAGTTGCGCAGATCGACACTGGCCTTGCTATCGGCAATAAAGTCTGCCGAAGCGCTCATTGGAATAACCAGCGCGCAAGTACTGACAAGTGCAAAAGTCTTATTGATCGACATTTTCGTTATGCTCCGAGTTATGGCAGATTCAATCGGTACGGTTTGTTTTTATAAGGAGTGCAACGTTGCCTGGAACATTTCCTGTGGGCAGCACGCAGCAACCGGGGGAATACCCGGTTGTGCGTAACTTGCCAGCAGAAAAACTATTGAATCAGAGTGTTGTTTCTATACGCCCAATTCTGGACTTGGCTTCAAAGTAACTACCGGGCTGTTGGGTGATCTGCAATTGACCGGCACACGGCGCCAGAATCGAAGTTTCCATCTTCATCGCTTCCATCACCGCGATAACTTGCCCGGCCTGTACGGATTCGCCATCGGCGACGACCCAGGTATGCAGATTGCCTGCGACCGGAGTAACGACCGCTTGTGGGTCCTGTGCTTCGGCAGCCGCGACACTTTCTGTGCCGGGTGCTGCCGCGTTCAGGCTGACGCTACGCAGAAGTGCTGCTGGCAGGCCCAGTTCGTGACGCTTGCCGTCGATCTCGACGAAGGTGCGCAGCACGCCAGAGTCGGCCGGTGCGGCACTGCGCGGAGCGATGGTCACTTTTTCGGCGAAATCAGTCTCGATCCAGCGGGTATGCACAGCGAAAGTATCGGTGGCGGTGAAGTCGTCATGGTCCATCACGGCACGATGGAACGGCAGCACCGTCGCCACACCGTCCACGTTGAACTCGGCCAGGGCACGGCGGGCACGGCGAATGGCCTGCTCACGGGTGGCACCTGTGACGATCAGCTTGGCGATCATCGAGTCGAAGTTCGGTGACACTCGCGAGCCCTCGATCACGCCGGTGTCCAGCCTCACACCCGGACCGGACGGCGCCTGGAACCGTTCGATGAGACCGGGCGTCGGCAGGAAACCATTGCCAGCGTCTTCGGCGTTGATGCGGAATTCAAAGCTGTGACCGCGAGGCGTCGGCGTGCCCTCGAACGACAGCGGCAGGCCTTCGGCAACCCGTAACTGCTCGATGACCAGGTCGATACCGCTGGTTTCTTCGGTAACCGGATGCTCCACCTGCAAGCGGGTGTTGACCTCAAGGAACGACAAGGTGCCATCCGCGCTGAGCAGGAACTCCACCGTGCCTGCGCCGACATAACCGGCCTCGGCACAGATGTCCCGTGCCGAATCGTGAATACGCTGGCGCAAGGCATCGTCGAGATAAGGTGCCGGCGCTTCTTCGATCAGTTTCTGATTGCGGCGCTGCAGCGAGCAGTCGCGAGTCCCTGCCACCACGACCCGGCCATGGCGATCAGCAATGATCTGCGCCTCGATATGCCGAGGGCGATCCAGGAAGCGCTCGACAAAGCATTCGCCACGACCGAATGCCGTGACGGCTTCACGTACTGCCGACTCGTACAGCTCACTGACTTCTTCAAGCTTCCAGGCCACTTTCAGGCCACGACCGCCACCGCCGAACGCGGCCTTGATGGCAATCGGCAAACCATGTTGCTCGGCAAAGGCGACCACTTCGCTGGCGTCGTTCACCGGGTCTTCGGTACCGGCTACCAGTGGTGCGCCGACCTTCAAGGCGATTTTTCGGGCCTGGACCTTGTCGCCCAGGGCATCGATGGTGCTCGGGTCCGGGCCGATCCAGGTCAGGCCTGCATCGATCACTGCGCGGGCGAAGTCGGCACGTTCCGAAAGAAAGCCATAACCGGGGTGAACGGCGTCGGCACCGGCGCGAGCCGCGACCGCCAGCAGTTTCTCGATGTTCAGGTAGCTATCGGCAGGTCGCTCGCCGTTCAACGCATAGGCTTCGTCGGCCTGGCGCACATGCAACGCATCGATATCGGCATCGGCATACACCGCCACCGAAGCAATGCCATAGTCGCGGCAGGCACGGGCGATACGGACGGCAATCTCACCACGGTTGGCAATCAGAACCTTTTTCATTGCTTGTTTGTCTCGTCTGAAAGGGCAGGACGCACGGGCTCAAAGGCGCCCAGCGGTTTGAAGCGGATACGGGAATTGACCGGAATCTGACCGGCCAGGTCCAGGTGATAAGGCGCAACCACGCCGATAACCGGGTAGCCACCGGTCAGCGGGTGATCGGCCAGGAACAGCACCGGCTGGCCACTGGGCGGTACCTGAATGGCGCCGACGGTGGTGCCTTCGCTGGGCAACTCACCTTCGATGACACGTTCCAGTGCCTGATCGCCCGCCAGGCGAATGCCGATACGGTTCGACTGCGGCGTCACCTGCCAGGTCTGTTCAGCCAGCAAGGCCTGAGCTTCTGGCGTGAACCAGTCACTGCGCGGCCCCATGACCACATCCAGGGTGATGATCTGATCGGCGCGAGGCATGTCGAATGCCTGTTGCTCGGTCACCGATACCGCAGCCCCGCCCACTTTCTGCTGGAAGCCAAGACGGTCACCGGTCGCCAGCGGCGCAGGACCGACCTGAGCCAGGGTGTCGGTGGACAGGCTGCCCAGCACCGGCTCACGGGTGAAGCCGCCACGAATCGCCAGATAGTTGCGCAGCCCGGCAGTGGGTGCGTCGATGCTGACCCGATCACCGTCCTGCAAGGCGAAAGGCGTGTAGAGCGCCGGGCGCAGCAACTGGCCTTCAGCGGTACGCACTTCTATCGCGGCGGTGGCTCCTGTAATGGCGACCACGGACGGACCATGACTGATAAAGCTCAGGCCGCCCATGAGGATTTCCAGGCAGGCGCTTGCCGGATCGTTACCCACTGCACGGTTGGCGGCGCGCAACGATCCCCGGTCCATGGCGCCCGAGGCCGACACGCCTTGCCCGGCGCGGCCAGGACGGCCGAGATCCTGAAACAGGGTTTGCAGGCCGGGCGAAACGATTTCCAGAGCGCTCCCGGTGACGGGAGACGCTGCCGGACGGCTCGGCACAGACACCGAAACATTCTGGACGGGCAGGGGACCGGCATCGCGAAAACGCACGCGATAACCCGGTTGCAGCAATGCCGGTTCATCACGTTCCAGATCCCACATTTTCGACTCGGTCACGCCGATGATCTGCCAGCCGCCAGGGCTGGCCTGTGGATAGATCCCGCTGAAGCCGCCAGCCAGAGCCACGGCACCTGCTGGAATACGGGTGCGCGGCGTACTGCGACGCGGCACCACGAATTCGGCACCGCCGCTGAGGTAGGCAAAGCCCGGAGCAAAGCCGCAGAAGGCTACGTTGTAATCGCTGCCGGTATGGCGCCGGATCACTTCCTCGACACTGATATCCAGTTCACGGGCGACATCGGCCAGGTCTTCGCCGTTGTAATGCACGGCGATTTCGACCAGTTTGCCAGCTTCGCGAACCGAGCCGTGGACGTTGCGCGAAGCGATTCGCGCAGCCAGCGTCTCACGGCTGATGGCGCCGGGCCGAAAGTGTACGAGCACCGTACGTGCGGCAGGAATGATTTCCTGCACGCCGACGATAGGCTCCTGCTGTAGCGAGTCGAACAGGGCAAGTGTCTCGTCCAGATTCGCCAATTCAACCAGGAGCGCGTCCAGGCTGACCGGATAGAAACGCATGATCCACCTCAGGTAAATGTGCGGATGGTGACGCCTGCTTCAAGCAGGCTGTTTTTCAGGTTGCGGGCGATGGCGACCGCGTCCTGGTTGTCGCCGTGTACACAGATCGAATCTGCCTGCAGATTGATCAGGCTGCCGTTCTCGGTCTCGATGACGCCATCGCGTACCAGACGCAACATGCGCTGGGCGATCAGTTCGGGATCGTGCAGCACGGCACCCGGCTTCGAGCGTGACACCAGCGTGCCCTCGGCGGTATAGGCACGGTCGGCGAAGGCCTCGGCCACGCAGGACAAGCCGGCCTCCGTGGCCCAGCCGATCAGTGGCGAGTTGGCCAGGCACACCAGCTTCAACTGGGGATCGATGCGCAGCAATGCCTGGATGACCGCCGTCGCCTGACGCTGATTGCCGGCAATGGTGTTGTACAGCGCGCCATGGGGTTTGACGTAACTCACCCGAGTGCCGACGCTGCGGGCCAGGCCTTGCAGCGCGCCGATCTGATAGATCACATCGGCAGTCAACTGGTCGGAGGGGACGTCCATGTTGCGCCGCCCGAAGCCCACCAGGTCCGGGTAGGACACATGGGCTCCGATGGCAACGCCACGAGCGGCGGCAGCCTCCAGGGTCCGCAGAATCCCGGCCGGGTCACCGGCGTGAAAGCCGCAGGCGACGTTGGCGCTGCTGACGATTTCGAGAACCGCCTCATCGTCACCCATGCTCCATGCGCCGAAGCTTTCGCCCAGGTCGCTGTTCAGGTCAATTGCACGCATCTAAATTATCTCCTTTGAAATCAGGCCGCGCCGATGAACGCAAAGATGGCACCTGCCGACTTGTAGGCCATGAACCAGGACAGCAGACAGGTCAGCACGCCAAGCACCAGCAACCAGCGAGGGTAGTGATAGCCGTCCATCAGGTCGGAACGGCGCCAGCCCACGTACATGAAAATGCTCAGGCCCAGCGGCAGAATCAGGCCGTTGAAACCACCCGCGAATATCAGCAAGGCTGCTGGTGGTTTGCCCAACACCATATACACCGACAGCGTTATGACAATGAAACCGACGGTGGCCAGGTTGCGCACACGCTCGGTGATTCGTTTCGAGAACACGGTGGTGAAGGACATTGTCGTATAAGACGCACCAATCACACTGCTGATACCCGCGGCCCACAACACCAGACCGAACATCATCATGCCGATATCGCCTGCAGCAGCATGGAATGCCTGGGCAGCAGGGTTTGCGCCTTTGCCCGACACGTCGATCACGACACCGCTGGCGACGACGCCGAGGATAGCCAGAAACAGGATGTAACGGGCAACACCGGTGACCAGAATGCCAGTCAGTGCAGCCTTGGATACCGCTTCGATATTTTCCACACCCACAGTGCCGCGATCGAGCAGACGGTGAGCACCGGCATAAGTGATGTAACCCCCGACTGTGCCGCCGACGATGGTCGTGATGGAGGCGAAGTCGATCAGATCGGGCAATACCGTTTGACGCAGGGCTTCACCCAGCGGCGGATGGGTCGCAAAGGCGGCGAAAAGGATCAGGCCCACTTTCAGTAGCCCCAGCACGATCATGATGCGGTCCATGGCGACGCCCGCCCGATGGGACGAGAAGATCCCGATGGCGAGCAGCGCGCTCAACAAGCCTCCCCACTTGGGATCAAGGCCCGTCAAGGCGTTCAACCCAAGGCCCGCACCGGCAATGTTACCCAGCATGAACACCAGGCCGCCGCATATCACCAGTACCGACAGCAGATACCCGCTCCCTGGAATGGCCGCGTTGGCCAGATCGGCTGCGCGCATTTTGGTCAGTGTCACGATTCGCCAGACATTCAACTGAACGACAAAGTCGATCAGGATCGAGGCCAGGATGCCGAAGGCAAACGCAGCGCCCAGAGTTGCGGTGAACGTAGCCGTCTGGGTCAGGAAGCCTGGCCCGATAGCTGACGTGGCCATCATGAAAATGGCGGCGATCAAAGATGCGCGCCGCGCTTTTGTAAACTCTTTGGTGGTCTGTGTCACGGCATGATTCCTACAGTGAGTGGTACCTTGCTTGAGCAATGAGCGTGCCAAGCTTCATTCAATAGCTCTGCGATGTAGGTATATTAAGGATATATTGTTGAACAATCATATCTTCTTGAGTGAGCGATTTGCACCATATTGTTACCCTTTCACTCAAGTACGCTACTTAATGAAGCACGCGGCACGCTTATGCCTTGCCACGCACTAAGCTCTCAGGGAACATCTGCCGGTTTTTCTCATTCTGGATTTCTCATGAACGACGCTTCTCCCTCCCTTCCTCGCACGTTGGGAGAAACCATTACCCAGGAAATCCGCCGAATGCTGGTTGAAGGCGAGCTGGTGCCCGGCCAACGCCTGTCCGAAGCAGCACTGGCCGAGAGCTTGCAGATTTCCCGTAATACCTTGAGAGAAGCGTTCAGGGTCCTGACCCGCGAAGGATTGCTCAAGCACGAACCCAATCGTGGAGTGACCGTTGCAGAGCCCGATATGGCGTCGATCATCGACATCTATCGCGTGCGCCGTTTTATCGAATGCAAGGCCATCGCCCAGGGTTTTCCACTGCACCCCGGAGCATTGAAAATGCGTGAAGCGGTCGAGGCCGGGATGCGTGCCAGGGAAGCCAAGGACTGGGTGGCGGTCGGTACTGCCAACATGGTCTTCCACAGGGCCATTGTCGAGCTGGCCGACAGCCCGCGGCTGGTGGTGTTCTACGGACAGATATCGGCGGAACTGCGACTGGCCTTCGGCCTGCTCGACGATCCCGAATTCCTGCACTTGCCTTATCTGGACATGAACGCTGCGATCCTGCGCTGCGTCGAGGAGGGGCGTGTAGAAGACGCGACGGCAATGCTCGAAACCTATCTGGTGCAATCGGAGCGCACCGTTCTGGCAGCCTACGAGCGCAGCATGAAGCGGTAGGATTCATCCGGGAAGCGCTATGGCTGACGATGAAGATGCGGTTAGTGTGCAGGTTTCTTCCCGAATGAATTCGGTCCTACGGATTTGTGCGGGGCATCACCCGTGAAACCGCACCCATAACGTTACCAGCACGCTGGCGGCGACCAGCCAGGCCAGTGCGGCCATTGCCAGCGATACTTCCAGCCGCCAGCGGTCCACCATCAGGTACAGGGCCGCCAGGTAAACGAAGTAGGGAATGATCGACCACATGCCGAACAGAATGGTGGTTTTCAGGTCATCCAGCGAGCGGCCCTTGCCGACGATGTAGTGGGCAATCAGCGCAAAGGTCGGGAACAGCGGCACCAGGCCTGCAATGTAATAATTGCGGGTCTTGGCCAGTGCAGCCAGGATCACGACAACAGCTGCGCCCAGAAGGGCCTTGAGTAGCAGATCCACTATTTCTTCCCGTACGGTTTCAGGCTTGCAGCCCGTATTTCTTGACCTTGTCGAACAGCGTGGTCTTGGCCATGCTCAGTTCCTGACTGGCCTGGCTGAGGTTGCCGCCGCTGCGTTGCAGGGCTTCGCGCAGCAGGCTGCGCTCGAAGGCTTCCACCGCTTCGGCAAAACCCAGGCTCTGGCTTTCGGCGTGGTCGGATTTCTTGAACACCGGCAACCCCAGCGCGTAACGCTCGGCCACGTTACGCAGCTCGCGAACGTTACCCGGCCAGTCGTGGCTCATCAAGGCAGACGCCGTTTGCCGGTCCAGTTGTGGCGGTTCGCGGTCGAAGCGCAGTGAAGACAACTGCAGGAAATGCTCGAACAGTTGCAGGATGTCTTCGCGCCGTTCGCGCAGGGGCGGTAGCTCCAGGGTCACGACATTGAGACGGTAATACAGGTCGCTACGGAACTGGTTGGCCTTGCTCAGCTCATTGAGATCGGATTTGGTCGCCGCGATGACCCGGCAATCCACCTCGACGTTCTGGTTGGAGCCCAGCCGTTCCAGGGTCCGCTCCTGCAAGACCCGCAACAGCTTGATCTGCAGATTGATCGGCATGCTTTCCACTTCATCGAGGAACAGCGTGCCGTTGTGTGCGTGTTCGATCTTGCCGATCCGGCGCTTGCCCGCACCCGTGAAGGCATTGGCCTCATGACCGAAGATTTCCGACTCGAACAGGCTCTCTGCCAGCCCGCCGCAGTTCAAGGCTACGAACTGATTCTTGGTGCGACGACTGAAGTCATGCAGGCAACGAGCGACCAGTTCCTTGCCGGTGCCGGTCTCTCCTTCGATCAGCACATTGGCCGAGGTGTCGGCAATGTTGGCGATCAAGGCCCGCAGGTTCTGCATGGCCGGCGAGCGGCCGATGATCTTGCCTTCCAGCGAGTTGCGTTCGGCCAGTTGCTTGCGCAGTGCCCAGACTTCCCGGGCCAGCCCACGCTGCTCCAGAGCGCGACGGGCGACATCCACCAGCCGCTCCGGCGAGAATGGTTTTTCCATGAAGTCATAGGCGCCGTCGCGCATGGCATTGACCGCCATGGAGATATCGCCATGGCCGGTAATCAGCACCACGGGCAGGCTGCTGTCGCGGGCCTTGAGACGGGTCAGCAATTCCAGTCCGTCGATACCCGGCAGGCGGATGTCACTGATGACGATTCCGGCAAAGTTGTCGCCGATGCGCTCCAGTGCCTCTTCGGCACTGGATACGCCTTCGCTGGTAATGTCTTCCAGCGCCAGCGCCTGTTGGCAGCCGAGCAGTACATGCGGATCGTCTTCGACGATGAGTACAGTCAGGTCGGTGTTCATTTTAGGATTACTCATGGTGAACGCTCAGGTCCTTTGAGGTGTTCGCGAATACCCACATCTGTAGGAGCGAATTCATTCGCGAAAGGCGCTATGAAGGTCGAAAGGCATATGGAAGACCTCATGAATCCGCCTCCACGTCCTTGACCAGCGGCAGCCACAACACGAAGGTTGTGCCGCCTGCCGGATACTCGGCACTCAGACTGCCACCTGCTGCTGCCGCGAGGCTGGCGGAAAGGGTCAGGCCCAGGCCCAGGCCCTGTTCACCGGGTTTGGTGGTGAAAAACGGTTCGAACAGATGCTTGCGGGCTTCGTCGTCGATGCCATGGCCGTTGTCGCGTACGAGCAAGCGATAGCGATCCTCGACCACTTCACCTGCAAGCCACAATTCGGGTTGTGGTTGGGCATGCATCGCATCCAGGGCATTACCGATCAGGTTGACCAGAATCTGCTCCAGTCGCGTCTGATCTATTCGCAGTTCGGCATCGATGAAGTCCTGATGCAGGTTCAGGCCAAAGTTTTCAAGACGGACGCTCAATAACTGCAAGGCTGCGTCCACCGCCTTGCTCAACTGCGCCTGGCCCTGATCGTTGCCGCGCCGGGCAAAGGCCCGCAGGCTGGCGGTTATGCGCCCCATGCGGTCCACCAGATCGTTGATGGTGCGCAGGTTGGTGCTGGCGGTATCCAGAGCACCGCGTTCGAGGAAGCGAACGGTATTGCCGGACAAGGTGCGCAAGGCTGCCAGCGGCTGGTTCAGTTCATGGGCGATGCTGGTGGACATCTGACCGATGGCGGCAAGCTTGCCGGCCTGAACCAATTCATCCTGGGCCTTGCGCAGCGTGTCCTCGGCCTGTCGGCGCTCACGGATCTGCGCCTTGAGGCGTTCGTTGCTGGCGCGCAAGTGTTCGGTTCGTTCTGCGATCTTGCGTTCCAGTTCGTCGTTGGCGGCCTGCAGGGCCTCACGGGCCGCAAGCCGGGTGGAAATCACCTTGCGTCGCTCGTTCCAGGCAATCAGCAAAAAGGCCACCAGCGCACAGGCCACTGCGACCAGCATGCCCTGGCTGGCGGCTTCGCGGCGCAGGTCTTCGAGCGGGGTAAGCAGAGTCAGGTGCCAGGGCGTATCGCTCAGTTGCCGGGTCTGGGCCAGATAGCTGACTTGCGTGTGCTCCTTATCAACACTGACATTGGCGGGGAAGGTGAGCTTTTCAACACCTTCGGCCAGGGTTTCGCGTTCCAGTGGCACCAGTTCGTTCAGCGGCCACCAGTAATATTGCAGACTGCGCGCCAGACGTTCCTTGATGGTCGGGTTCAGTGGGCGCACCGACTTCAGACGTCGGGCCGGGTCGCTGGACAGGATGATGATGCCGTTTTCATCGCTGACAAAGGCCTCCATACGCGCCCGCTGCCAGCGTTCTTCCAACGCTTCCAGTCGAACCTTGATGACGGCGACGCCAATGATCCGGCCTCTTTCCTCCAGCCCGTGGGCCAGGTAATAACCGGATTCGCCCACGGTGGTGCCGATGCCGTAGAAGCGGCCGGGCAAGCCACGCACGGCATCCTGAAAATAGGCGCGGAACGACAGGTCTTCACCCTGATAGCTGTCAGCATCACGCCAGTTGCTGGTCGCCAGCACTCGTCCGGTGGTGTCCATGACGTAAATGGCACGGCTGCGACTGCGGCGGTTGAGGCCTTCAAGGTAACTGTTGACCTTGCCTTGCAGGTCGGGCGTCGGGTTTCTCAGCAGTTGTGAAACGCTGGACTCAAGCTCCAGGACGCTGGGCAGGTAGGTGTACTTGTTGATTTCACTTTCGACCGTACGGGCATGTAACTCCAGCTGGCGTTCGCCATTTTCGCTGAGGTTCTTGATGCCGTGGGTCTCGCTGAATAAATAAGCGATGTAGCCCAGGCCGATCATCAGCATGAGGATCAGCGGAGGCAGAAACAGTTGGCGTATCAGACGGGGTTTCACGGCGAGTGATGGCGGCGCAGCGCTATAGATATGAGGGTCGCATTTCATCACAGTCGTCCTGAGCCGAACAGCTACCCGTGCCCCGAGAAACGGAGCATGGGTAGCGAACGGTATTCCTTAGTGCTGGAGGATCTTGGCGAGGAATTGCTGAGCACGTTCGGAACGTGCGCTGACATCACCGAAAAACTCTTCCTTGGCGCAGTCTTCGACGATCTGCCCCTTGTCCATGAAGATCACGCGATTGGCCACTTTACGGGCGAAGCCCATTTCGTGGGTTACGCACATCATGGTCATGCCTTCGTGGGCCAGTTGAACCATCACGTCGAGCACTTCGTTGACCATTTCCGGGTCGAGGGCGGAGGTCGGTTCGTCGAACAGCATGACCACCGGGTCCATCGCCAGGGCGCGGGCAATCGCCACACGCTGCTGCTGACCACCGGAAAGCTGGCCCGGATGCTTGTGGGCGTGGGCGGAAAGGCCGACGCGATCCAGCAGCTTGAGACCTTTCTCGGTGGCTTCGGCCTTGCTGCGGCCCAGCACCTTGATCTGCGCGATGGTCAGGTTTTCCACGATGCTCAGGTGCGGGAACAGCTCGAAATGCTGGAACACCATGCCGACCCGCGAGCGGAGTTTCGGCAGGTCGGTTTTTGGATCGGAGATCGACGTGCCATCGACCACGATGTCGCCTTTCTGGAAAGGCTCCAGAGCGTTCACGCATTTGATCAGGGTCGATTTGCCGGAACCGGACGGACCGCAGACCACGACCACTTCACCCTTGCTGACCTCGGTGCTGCAATCGGTCAGTACCTGGAAGTCCCCATACCACTTGTTGACGTTCTTGATGGAAATCATATGGCAAACCTTTTTTGCAGACGCTTCACCAGCAACGAGGCGGCAAAGCTGATCGTGAAATACACCACACCGGCGATGATCAGGAACTCATTGGCGCGGCCGATAATGTCGCCACTGGCGCGCGAGGCATTGAGGAAATCCACCAGACCGACCGTGTAAACCAGAGACGTGTCCTGGAACAGAATGATGCTCTGTTGCAGCAACAGCGGAGTCATCTTGCGAAACGCCTGAGGCAGGATGATCAGGCGCATCATTTGCCCGTAGGTCATGCCCAGGGCCTTGGCGGCACCCATCTGACCCTTGGAGATGGACTGCACACCGGCACGCACGATTTCGCAGAAGTACGCGGCCTCGAACATCATGAACGCCACGACGCAAGAGGTGAATGCACCGATCGGCGTGTCTTCACCGGTGATCCAGCGCAGCACGAACGGCACCGCCAGGTAGAACCAGGTGATGACCAGCAGCAGCGGGATCGAACGGAAGTAGTTCACGTACGCACCGGCCACATTGGCCAGCAGCTTGTTCGATGACAGGCGCATCAAGGCCAGGATGGTACCGATGACGAGACCGCCGACGATGCCCAGGGCCATCAGTTGCAGGGTCATGACCATGCCGTTCCACAGGCCCGGAATGGCTGGAATGATTCCACTGAAGTCCATTATTTACCCCCCAGGGAAATCAGGCCCGGCACTGCGACTTTCTTCTCGATCAGACGCATCAGCAACATCAGGCTCATGTTCAGGGTGAAGTAGATCAGTGTCGCCAGAGTGAACGCTTCAAACAGGTTCGCGGAGAACTCGGCGGTCTGCTTGGTTTGTGCCAGCAGTTCCATCAGACCGATCAGCGACGCCACCGACGAGTTCTTGAACACGTTCAGGAATTCGGAGGTAAGTGGCGGAATGATGATCCGGTAAGCCTGTGGCAGCAGCACGTTCCAGTAGATCTGCGGCAGTTTGAAACCCATGGCGCGGGCCGCGGACTCCTGGCCTTTTGGCAGGGCCTCGATACCGGTACGCACTTGTTCACAAACCCGTGCAGCGGTGAACAGACCCAGGCAGACCACGACGCTCAGGAATGCTGAAGTAGTCGGGTTGAGGTCTTGCTTGTACCACTCCTGCAGGTTTTCAGGCAGCAGGTCGGGCACCAGGAAGTACCATATGAACAGCTGCACCAGCAGTGGCACATTACGGAAGATTTCCACGTAGATCGTGGCGATGCCAGCCACCAGACGGCTTGGCACAGTACGCATGACACCGAGTATGGAACCCAGTATCAAGGCGATGATCCAGGCGGCAACGGCAATGGCGATGGTCCAGCCCAGACCGGAAATGAACCAGTCCAGATAGGTTTCGCTGCCGACACCGGTGGACTTGAAGAATACGCCCCAGTCCCAGTTGTAATTCATCAGGGTCTCCCCCTCTTGTTGTCGAAATGCACGCACCCGTCTCGCATGAATCCGTTCGAGCCCTTATGCACACCAGACCCGCCTTCAGACTCCGTCCTGGCGTTTATTGTCTGGGTACAGTGAGTGATGAGCGGTTTTCCGAACGGGCCGCAGCCTGTTCGGAAAACCGTGAGTTCACGGTGTGTCGGTTACTCAGGCTTTCTTGGCTTCAGCAGCTTTGTCGTTCGGTTCGGCGATCAGCTTTTTCAGCTCCTCGCTCATCGGGAACTGCAGGTTCAGGCCTTTTGGCGGGATTGGCGACTGGAACCACTTGTTGTAGATGGTGTTGATTTCACCGGATTTGTAAGTGGCAACGATGGCGTCATCGACAGCTTTCTTGAACGGCGCGTCGCCTTTGCGAACCATGCAGCCGTAGATTTCATAGGATTGCGCGGTGCCCGTCACAGCCCAGTCGGTCGGCTTCTTGGCCTTGGCCATTTCGCCTGCCAGCAGTGCGTCGTCCATCATGAAAGCGACGGCACGGCCCGACTCCAGCATCTGGAAGGATTCACCGTGGTCCTTGGCGGAGATCACGTTCATGCCCATCTGCTTGTCAGCATTCATCGCTTTGAGGATGCGCTCGGACGTGGTGCCAGCGGTGGTCACGACGTTCTTGCCTTTCAGGTCGTCGAAGTCCTTGTAGGACGAGTCAACCTTGGACAGCAGGCGAGTACCGATCTCGAAGATGCCGACCGAGAAGTCCACTTGCTGCTGGCGCTCTACGTTGTTGGTGGTGGAGCCGCATTCCACGTCAACGGTGCCGTTCTGTACCAGCGGGATACGGGTCTGGGACGTGACCAGGTTGTACTTGACCTTCAGGTCCGGAATGTCGAGTTCTTTCTTGATCGCTTCAACGATTTTCAGCTGGATATCGTGGGAGTAGCCAACCGGGATGCCGGAAGCATCGGCAATGTAGGAAAACGGGATGGAGGCGTCACGGTGACCGAGGGTGATGGTGCCCGATTCTTTGATCTTCTTCAGTGTGCCGGTCAATTCTGCTGCGAAAACTGGAGTGCTGATCAGAGTGGCGGCGATTGCTGCGCCCAACAGTTGGGGAACGATACGCATCGATGAATCCTCGAATTCGTTTTTATTAAGAGGGCTGCCAGTAGCAGGCCCGATTTCTCAGTGAATGCTTCAACGGCGTCCGAGCCAGACACACGCGACAGTCGAAGCTATCGACAAAAAGTGTAGAGCATGAGTCGTGCCAAGGATCTTTCGTGTATCCAAATATTTGATTTTATTAGGTTTAATTGTATTTTTTGTTGCGCGGTCGAGCTGCGGGCGTCCGGGTTTCCGAACTGAGGGTGATGGCCTGTTCGGAAAACCGAATAGGACGGATGGACGTGTCAAAGCGCAGCAGAAATGAAAAACCGTTGCAGCGATGCAACGGTTTCAGGGGACGCAGACATTAACGTCTGCCGGAGCAGGAATCAGCGGCTGCTATCGGCTGTTTTCAGTGTGTTGCCCGCGGGTACAACGGCGACCTCGGAGCGGGGTGTGCCGTCCGGGACCCAGTTGTAATTGACGGGCAGGGCGCGGTAAACCCAATTGCTGATGGCGTCGCCTGACGGAGCCTTGCCGTTGTAGGGGCTGACATACTCCCAGACGATTTCTCCCTCGCGGGTTACCTGAAAGAAGCGACCGTTCATGCCTTCATCGATCAGGGTATTGCCATTGGGCAAGCGGCGGGCGCTGCTGATGAACGAGCTATAGAACGCCCAGCCAGGCTGTCTTGAGTTGGCGGCAGTGTATTGCCAGACCACTTGCCGGGTAATCGGATCGATTTCCAGAACGCGGGAGCCGCTGTTCAGCCCCAGAGGTGCCGAGGGGTAACCCGCACTGCCCTGATTATCGAAGACCAGCACGTTGCCTGCGCCGGGTAATCCGGCGGCGATGATGTGCGCGTCATGCTGACCGACAAACTGATCGACGGGGCGTGGCACTTGCAGTGCTGTCTTGCGATCGATGGCGGGCAGGTTGGGGCCAAGATGCCAGACAACCTTGCCGCTGGCCTTGTCGATGATTGCGATGAAGTTGGCGTTACGCGAATCCACCACCAGATTGTCCGGGTGGAAACGCTTATCGCCAGCGTCGAACCATTTGTTGGGGCCGACGACGCTCAGGTTGTTGATGTGCAGATAGTCAGGGTTGTCGGTGGCATGCACCAGCTTCAGTTGTTCGGCGGTAAAACCGAACTCTTTCAGATGCTCGCTCGCCAGCCATTGCCATTTCACTTCGCCAGCAGGCGAGACTTCATAGATGACGTCATCGATCACTTGCGGCACCTTGAAGCCTGCGACCTTGTGTACTTTGTTGGCCAGCACCAGCGTATTGCCATTGCTCAACCTGCGTTGGTCATGATGCTGTTGAGCGGCCCCGCCCGGTGCCTTGTCGCCCCATTGCCAGACGACCTGACCGTTCCAGTCCAGTTCGCCGATGCTTTGATTGCTCAGGCCATTGCCTGCCGCACCGAGCTTGCCCGGATCTTTCTCCGAGAGTTGCAGCAGCACGCGCCCACGTTCGCCACCGACCAGTTGCGGGTCGATGATTGCGGAGGGAAAGCCCTTGTGGGGCCAGCGTTTTACCTCATTGCCATTCATGTCGATCAAGTGGGTCTGCTTGTCGGCACCTGAAAAGACCACATACTGGTTGTACGCCTTGGCGGGATCGTAAAGGGTCACGCCCGTTAGGTAGACACTCGGGGCCGCCTGGACCGTGAGCGCGAATGCGGACACAGCCCCTGCCAGCCAGGCAGCTTTTGAAAAAGTCATGGTTTTACTCCAGTCAGTCCGGCCAGTCAGAAGTCGTAACGAGCAGTCATGCCCAGCGTGCGCGGTGTACCCAGCAAGCCGCCGTAGCCGCCGTTGGGTTCACTCCACAAGGTCGTGTAATAGGTCTTGTCGAAAGCGTTCTTCAGCCACAGCGAGACGTCCCACTGACCTTGGCCGAGATCTCCGCGCAAGCCGGTGCTGAGGTTGACGACGGCGTAGCTCGGGATCTGCGCGTAATCGGAGTCTTCAACAGTGCCCACGGCCTTGGAGCGGAATGCATAGCTGGCCGTGACGTACTCTTGCAGACCGTTATCCAGATCCCACTTGTACTCGCCATTGACGTTGGCGATGTATTTGGAGGCTCCGACCACCTGATGGCCGCTCAGGTCGCACGAAGCGGGCGCGCCGGCCTGCAGGCTGACTTCGGGTGGGCAAGGCGCATCTTTATAAGAGGTGTAACGCACGTCGTTGTAAGAGCCATTGACGTTCAGCGTCAGCCCGCGAATCGGCAGAATGGTGCTTTCCAGTTCCAGACCGCGAGAGCGCACGGTGCCGGCGTTGGTCAGGTATTGCACGCGGTTGGCGTTGTCATAGGCGTTGGTCTGGTAGCCGTTGACCTGGGTCCAGAACAGGTTGGCGTTGAGTTGCAGGCGACGATCCCAGAGCGTGCTTTTCAGGCCCAGCTCTGCGTTGTTGGCGCGCTCGGTGCCGATCAGCAGCGAGTCTGCACCGGCTGTTGGGGCCGTACCGACCGCCAGGTTGACCCCGCCGGATTTCTCACCGTGGGAGAGCGTGGCGTAGCCCAGCAGATCGTCGGTGAAGTGGTAACTCAGGTTGAGCATGCCCGAAGGGCTGGCGGTGTACTGGTTCAGGTCGCCCGACTCGTAGGCACCTGTGCGGGCATTGCGTGCGGTGAGGGCCGCGCCGGTAACAGTGGCACCGCCTTGCGGAGCATCGCGTTGCACCCAGGCATTCTTCTCTTCATAAGTGCCGCGAACACCGGCAGTGAAATCCAGTTTCGGCGTGAGGTGCCAGGTGCCCTGGGCGAAGAGGGCAAAGCTGTTGGTTTCGATATGGCCTTTGCCCAGGCTGTTGACGTCGGCCAGTGCGCCGGTGGCGGTGCCGTTCCATATATCGGCTTGCGGGCCATAGTTGGTGAACGACTTGTTATCCAGATCGGAGCCGAAGTAGTACGCACCGACTACGTAATCGAAAAAGCCGCCGCCAGGGGACGCCAGGCGAAATTCCTGGGACCACTGTTTATCTTCCACCGATACGCCGCCGTTGTAGGAGGCCGATGCATTGAGGCCGTCATCGTTGCGCGGCGTGAAATTCCACCAGCGATAGGAACTCACGGAGGTCAGGGTGAAATCGTTGGCCAGCTTCCAGTTGGCTTCCAGCGAGGTGCCCCCTTGATGCACGGTCACGCGCTGGTCGCTGTTGAGGTTGACCTTGCGGTGCGAGCCATCCACCAGCGTGGCACCCGCTGCGGCAGCGCGGCTTTCGTAGCGGTTGACGCCGTTGATGGTCGGTCCAGTGCTGAACAGCGCACGGGTTCCGGCGCTGGAGCTTTCCTCGTTGTAGTCGGCAATCCAGCGCAGGCTGAAGTCTTCGTTGGGCTTGAACAGCAGTTGTCCACGGAAGCCTTCGCGTGAGCCGCCACCGAGTTTGTTACCGTCGAAGACGTTATCCAGATCGCCGTCGCTGCGGCTGCGATAAGCGGAGAAGCGACCGGCCAACTGATCGTTGAGCGGGCCGGAAATCGTGCCCTTGGTCTGGAAGTAGCCACTCTCGCCAATGGACGTTTCGATGCTGCGTTCCGGGGTAAAACCGGGCGCACGGGTATTGATGTTCAGGACCCCGGCCGTGGTGTTCTTGCCGAACAGCGTCCCTTGCGGGCCGCGCAGCACTTCCAGTTGCTCGATGTCCATGAGGTCGAACACCGCCATGCCGGGCCGCCCGAGATAAACGTTGTCGATGTACAAGCCAACGCTGCCTTCCAGCCCGTCGCTGGCCGGGTTATTGCCAAGCCCGCGGATCGACACGCTCGACTGCCGGGCATGCATGTAGGCCACGTTCAGGCTCGGCACCAGTTGTTGCAGGTCCTGGATCTGATAGATCCGCTGGCTTTCCAGCGAGGCACCGTCCAGCACGCTGATCGGAGTGGGCACGTTCTGCGAACTTTCCTCGCGGCGGCGGGTGGTGACGGTTACGGTCTTGAGCCGTGTGTCATCCGCGGTAGCACCGCTGTCGGATCTGGCAGCGCTTGTTGTCGACGGGGTTTCAGCCGCGTGGGCAAGCGAAAAGCCTGCGCAGCCCGCCAGCAACAGGGCGAGCGGCAAACGCTTGAGTCGTCCGGCGGCGATTGGGGTGGCGGATTGTTGATCATTCATGTCGCGGCTCCTGTGATGCAATGCCAAGGTCGGTTATTCCTCTTGCACTACTAATATTCTTTTTAGTTATTTTAATATGTATTTATAAGGTTTTACTGAATAAGAGATTGCCTTTATAAGGAGTGCTACCGAGGCAGAGCAAATGCATTTGCCCGATACTTTTTATGTGAAAAATGCATATCGACCTTCGCCAACTCCGTCACCTGATTGCTCTGGCCGAGCATCGAAGCTTTGTCGCCGCTGCTGTGGCGGTGAACCTGTCGCAATCCGCTTTCAGTCGCAGCATCCAGGCGCTGGAGCACAGCGTCGGCTGCCAGTTGATTGATCGGGTCAGCAAGGACCTGACGCCGACCCAGCAAGGGCAGGTGGTGCTTGAGCACGCGCGGCGTCTGGTCAGTGGTGCCAGGCAACTGACCAGCGAGATCAGCCAGTTCAATGCGCTGGAAGCGGGCGAACTGCGTTTCGGTTGTGGGCCGGCGCCAGCGTCAGGTCTAGTGCCCCGTGCGATAGGCAGCTTCATCAGCCGCCTGCCCAAGGCACGGGTTCATTTTCAGGTGGACGACTGGCAGAGCCTGGGCAAGCGTTTGCTCAATGAAGAGTTCGAGTTCTTCGTGGCCGATACCCGGCAATTCGAGGCAGACCCTTCCTATGTCACGCACAAGCTGCGGCCGCGCAAATGGCATTTCTGCTGTCGCGCCGGGCATCCGCTGGCGCAGCGCGAGACGATTACCGCCAGCGAATTGCTGAGCTTCCCGCTGGCCGCGACCCTGCGGCCACCGAACCTGCGCAAGGTGATGGCCGACCTGAGCGGCCAACCGGACTTCGCGCCTAACGTCGAGTGCGAGAACACGTTCAGCCTGCTCGCCGTGGTGATGAGTTCTAACGCAATCGGTATCAGTGGCTCTTACAGCGATGCGCTGTACTACGCCCGGCAGGAGCTGGTGCGTTTGCGTATCGAAGGTCTGGATGACCAATGTGAAGAGTTGTTCACGCGCTATGGCATCGTCAGCCGGGCCGGTTATCGATTGTCGCCTCTGGCGCAGGAGATGATCGAAGAGATCAAGAAGGTCGATCAGGCAGAGGACGCGGCCCACGAATCGTTGCTGACCAATCTGGCGGTGTGATGCCGCCTTGGTATGCAGGCCTTGCATATGAACTATTCAACAAATGCACTTGCTGAATACCCGCCCGGATCGCGAAATAACCGCTATTAGCCTGCACATCAACGGACCGACCCCATGAGCAAATCCATACGACAACTTTTCAAGCCCCTGCTGGGAATGCTTCTCGCCGGCCTTATCGGCAATGCCCAGGCCAGCGATGAGGCAGTGACCATCCGCATCGGCTCACCGGATCAAGGCGCCGGGAGTTTGCCATTCGTGCAAGGTGTGGTGGGGCTTGCGCACATCCATCAGCAGCTTGAGCAGGAATTTGCAGCGTCCGGGGTGAAGGTGCAGTGGCATTTCTTCAAGGGGGCAGGGCCTGCGGTCAACGAAGCTTTTGCCAACCAGCAACTGGACTTCGCCTGGCTGGGCGATCTGGCTGCAATCATCGGTCGCTCCAGCGGTTTGCAGACTCGCCTGCTGCTGGGCGCACGTGGCGCCAACATGTATCTGGCGGTGACGCCGCAATCGGGTATTACCCGGCTGACCGACCTCAAGGGCAAGCGCGTGGCGGCCTATCGTGGCACGGCAGACCAGCTTTCATTTGCCAAGGCACTGGAAAGCGAGGGCCTGAAAGAGCGCGACCTGCAAATCATCAGCCTCGACTGGGCCGCCGCCCGCGCGGCACTGGCCAGCGGGCAGATCGATGCGACCTGGTCGGGCATGGGTGTCCTGGGGCTTGAGAGCAAGGGCATTCTGTTTCCGGTGAGCACCAAGCAGCTTTCCCGTCAGTCCACCACTCAGGCTGGGCTTGTCGGCAGCCAGGCCTTTATCGACAAGCATCCGGAATTGACCCAGCGCCTGATCAATGTGCTGGTCAAGAACGCCGTGTGGCTGAGTGATGTGCAGAACCTGCCGGCCTATAGCGCGTTGATGGGGGAAAGAAGTTCAACGCCAGCGGCCTTGTTCGAGCGGGAATTGAAAGGCGATGACCTGAAATTCCGCAACTCGCCGCGGCTGGACCCGTTCCTGAAAACCACCCTGCAAAACAGCGTCGAACAGGCCAAGACCCTTGGCCTGATCCGTCGCACTTTCGCGGTGGATGAATGGGCCGAGCCACGTTTCGTCGACAGTGCCCTGCAACAACAGAAACTGACAGATTTCTGGCCGGTATTCGATGCCGCTGGCAATGCACTCTGACCTGACAGGTAATCTCCCATGACTGCAATCAAGAACGTGCTGTACATCATGTGCGACCAACTGCGCCGTGATTATCTGTCGTGCTATGGCCACCCGCATCTGCACACCCCGAATATTGACCGTCTGGCACAAGCTGGCGTGCGCTTCGCCCGGGCTTACACCCAAGGCACCATTTGTGGACCTTCGCGAATGTCGGCCTACACGGGCCGTTACGTCAGCAGCCATCAGGTGGCCTGGAACTCCGTGCCCTTGCCTCTGGATGAACTCACCATCGGCGACTACCTGCGCCCGGCCGGGATTCGCACGGCGCTGGTGGGCAAGACCCACGCCACGCCCAATCTGGACGCCCAGCAACGCCTGGCTCTGGAACCTGACAGCGAGCAGGCCGAGAACCTCAACGAAGTAGGGTTTGAAGCTTTTTTCCGCCACGACGGCATCTACCCGGACGATCCGGTTTTTGCCGACAAGCGTGAAAGTGCGCCTTACACCCATTACCTGCGCAATCTGGGCTTTGATGGGGTCAATCCCTGGCATGACTGGGCCAACGCCGCTGAAGGCGAAAATGGCGAAATCCTCAGTGGCTGGAAAATGCGCCATTCGCACTTGCCGGCCCGTATCGAAGAGCAGCATTCGGAAACCGTTTACACCACTGACCGCGCCATCGACTTCATGGCGGAGCAGGGCGAGCAACCCTGGTGCCTGCATCTTTCATACATCAAGCCGCACTGGCCTTACATCGCCCCGGCGCCTTATCACGCGCTGTACGGCAAAGAGCATGTGATTGCGCCGATACGCGCCGAAGCGGGCAAGGAGAGCGACCACCCGGTTTACGCAGCATTTCGTGAGCACCAGGAAAGCCGCAATTTTTCCCGTGAAGAAGTGCGCCTGAATGTCATCCCGACCTACATGGGGTTGGTGAAGCAGGTGGACGATCAGCTCGGGCGGCTGTTCGATGTGATGCAGAGCAATGGGCGTTGGGACGACACGCTGATCGTCTTCACCAGCGACCATGGTGACTTTCTCGGCGATCACTATCTGGGCGAGAAAGAGTTTCTGCTTGAACCCGCCGTGGGCGTGCCGCTGATCGTGCGTGATCCGCGTCCGGCAGCCGACGTGACCCGTGGCAGCGTCGATGAGCGACTGGTGGAAACCATCGATGCCTTGCCGACCTTTCTGGAAGCCCTGGGCTTGCCCGGTGCCGGGCATCGTCTTGAAGGCCGGTCGCTGATTCCGCTGCTGCATGGCCAGCAACCGCAATGGCGCCAGTTCGCTATTTCCGAATACGACTATGCGTTCCAGGCACCTGCCCGTGAGCGTTTGGGACAACCTATTGATCGTTGCCGGATGTACATGGTGCGCAGCGAGCGCTTCAAGTACCTGGCCTATGACGGTTTCCGCGCTCAGTTGTTCGATCTGGAAAACGATCCTCAGGAACTGAACGATCTGGGTGCCGATCCGGCGTTCGCCCAGGTGCGCGAGCAACACCAGAGCTACCTGTTCGACTGGTTGCGGGGCTTGAAACGGCGCACGACGATCAGTAACGAGGAAATCGATCAGCGTGGGCAACGATTCCGTTATGGCGAGCTGGAAGATGACGCGATGGTGCAGATCGGCGTCTGGTGAAACATCGCGGGCGTGAGAGCGCCCGCGAACGTTTCAGGTCAGGCACCTTTGATGGTGACGCTTTTTTGCCCGGCGACACCCACCGGGACTTCGCCCTGCAAGGTCACGCGACGCACGATACGTTCCTGCTGGCCGTAGTCGTCCACGGCATAGTGCTGGGTGGAGCGGTTGTCCCAGATGGCAACATCTCCTGCCGTCCAGCGCCAGCGCACGGTGTTTTCCAGGCGAGTGACATGGCTCTGCAACAGACCGAAGAGATGGGCCGAGTCGCTTGCCGAATAGCCCTTGATGCGTTTGACGAAATGGCCGAGCAGCAGGCTTCTTTCACCACTCACTGGATGCACTCGCACCACCGGATGCTCGGTTTCATAGACGGTGGAAGCAAAGACCTTGCGGTAGTTATCAAGCTTTTCCGAGGTCACGCCGGGCCGGATGCCCGCGTAGTCATATTCGTTGCTGTGCAAGGCCCAGAGTTTGTCGGCCAGTTCGCGTATCTCCGGCGAAAGATCGTTATAGGCCGCAGCAGTATTGGCCCACACGGTATCGCCACCGGAAGCCGGTGCGATGACCGAGCGCAGGATCGAGGCCTTGGGGTAAGCGTCCACAAAAGTGACATCCGTGTGCCAGGAGTTGGCGCGCTGGCCATCGGCACCACTCAATTGCATCAGGTAGCGGGTCCCGTCACGCACCGGAACCGTCGGGTGAGCAATGGGTTCACCCAGCAGCTTGGCAAAGGCTTCCTGACTCTGATCGTCCAGGTGAGTCTGGCCGCGAAAGAACAGCACTTTGTATTGCACCAGTGCGGCCTGGATGGCGTCCACGGTGGCGGCATCCAGATCAGCGCTCAAGGCGACGCCATTGATCTGTGCGCCGATACGGCCTGCAATCGGTTGAATATCCAGCGTCAGGGGGGTGGGTTGGGTAGCAAGTGCTGCCTGGCTCATGGCAAATCCTCTTTATCTATGGTTAGAACCAAAAGGTCTATCCGGTATTTATTTTGTTCGTTGACGGCATAAGAGCTTGCATTTAAAACCTCAATCCATTCGTCAGGCCAATACCTTTGGCCTCATTTTCAAATGCCTGGAATGCATATGGATCTGCGTCAATTACGCTACTTCATCGCGCTGAACGAACACCGCAGTTTCGTGCGCGCAGCAGACGCCATGGGGATTACCCAACCGGCGTTCAGCCGCAGTATTCAAGGCCTGGAGCAAGAGTTCGGGTGTGTGCTGGTGGAGCGCGCCAACAAGGATCTGCGACCGACGCCTGAAGGCCATGTGGTGTTGCAACATGCGTTGCGACTGGTACAAGGCGCTGCATTGCTGAGCAGCGAAGTGGCGCAGATGACCAAGCTCGATGCCGGTGAAATACGCTTTGGCTCTGGGCCTGCGCCAGCCATGCGCCTGATTCCCGAAGCCATGTCTCGCTTCATCGAGGCCCACCCCAAAGTGCGGGCTTATCTGGAAGTGAACAACTGGGAAAAACTGGCCCGCAGCCTGGCTCGGGAAGAGATCGAATTCTTCGTGGCCGACACCCGCCAGTTCGAGTCGGACCCGAACTTCCAGACCCGGCCCCTGAAAGCGCGGCGCGGCATGTTCTTTTGCCGGGCAGGGCACCCGCTGCTGAGCAAGGAAAGCCTGTCCACCAATGACATGTTCGATTACCCGTTGGGCGCGACACTGATCCCGCCGGGCATCCGTAAAGGGCTCGCCAACCTCAGTGGCCGCTCCGACTTCACCCTGCATATCGAAACCGCCCATTTCCCGGCCCTGATGAAAATCGTGCAAAGCTCCAACGTCATCGGCATCGGTCCGCAAGAAGCACTGGAGCACGACATCGCCAACGGCACCCTGGCCCGCCTGCACTGGCGCAACCTGCCCGACGAACTCGACAGCCTGAGCGCCCGCTACGGCATCGTCAGCCGTGCAGGCTTCAGACTGTCACCGGCGGCGCGGGCGATGATCGAGGTGATTGTTGAGGTGGATGAAGACAATGAGTGACCCCATCTGTGTGGGAGCGAATTTATTCGCGAATATCGGCCTTCGCGAATGAATTCGCTCCTACTGTACCCACTCACTCACCTTGAATGGCTTGCGAATCAGGCGTTCTCTGGCGGCGATATCCACGGAGGATTGCAAGGCGGCGAGGAATTGCGGGTCGAGTTGTGAGGGGAAGATGTCAGCCATTTTTTCCGTGCGCAGGTCTTTTTCCAGTATGGCTGCCGGGTAGCTCGCATAGTTGGAAACCAGATCGATATAGGCCTGTTTGTTGCTCTCGTCGGTCAGCCAGCGGGTGGCCTGTTCCTGGGCCTTGAGCAGACGAGCCACGACTTCGGGGTGTGCGTCGACGAAGGCTCCGTCAGCGACCAGTACGCCCTGAATATTGCCCGCGCCGCCCAGGTCCCTGGAGCTGAGAGGCAGTTCTGCCAGGCCCTTGGCTTCCAGAGCGGTCAGGCCCGAGAGGGCCCAGGTGGCGTCGATCTGTTTGGCAGCGAGGGCTGCCAGTGCAGCATTGAAGTCCAGATTGATGACTTTCAGGTCTTTCTCGCTCAGGCCCTGGCTGGCCAGTGCGGTATCGAAGGACAACTGGCTGGCCGTGCCGCGAAATACAGAAACCCGTTTGCCCTTGAGATCCTGCAGGGTCTTGATGCCCGAGCCTGGCACCACCGCCAGATAATGCTTGATGCCGCGAGCGGCGGCGCTGAGCAGGCGGGTATCGAGCCCGTTGGATTTGCCGATGATGGCTGCCAGATCGCCCAGATAGGCCAGGTCCACTTGTTTGTTGGCAAAGGCTTCATTGATCACCGGGCCTGCCCCCTTGAAGAACACCCACTGAATCTTGATGCCTTCATCGGCAAAGGCCTTTTCGTAAATCTGCTGGCTGCGCAGCACATCGACTATGCCGCCTCCGCTGTTTCCGGCCCCGGCGCTGAGGTCCGGCACGGCGATGCGGATCTCCTTGAGATCGGTGGCATGGCTGGCGATGGAGGTCAGGGCAAGGGCGCACCCGAAGGCCAGGGATTTGAAAAGGTTTTTCATGGGCTGTCCTGAATAGATCTCGCAGAGCGCCTAATAGACACAGCTTTGGATCAGTCCAGAAATAATATTAATTCCACGTTTAATCACCCAATGGAATAAGCCGCATGTTCGGGGCGCGCTGCGGGACATGCATTGCATGCAATAAAAGTATTCTTTAAATGCATTGGATGTCTGGCTTGCATCCGCACTTAAATGGCGATACTTATCTCTATATGGAATTCCTGTCTGTTTTTATAGATTGGATAAGAATATGCAAATAGCCTTTATGCAGCAGCCGACAGCGGAGTTCTGATATGGCTCGTGACTCCCTTCTTTCTATTCCGCAGCCTGTTGCGTCTTCCCGGCGCCGGGCTGTGGCTCCGGTATTCAAACGGTATCTGTTGGCGTGGTATCTGCCCCTCGCACTGGCTGTGCTCTGGTGGGTGGCCAGCCGCAATCACTGGATGAGCGAGCAGATCCTGCCTGCGCCTTCGCTGGTCTGGCAGAGCGCTCTGGAGCTGGCAACCTCTGACCTTCCCGGTAATCTCTGGATCAGTTTGCAACGCCTGTTCTGGGGGTTGCTGGCGGGGATCTCGGCGGGTGCCGTGCTGGGTGCCTGGCTGGGTTTCAGCCGTCGGGCCGAAAGGCTGGTCTTGCCGACATTTACCTCGCTGGCGCAAGTGCCGACCCTGGCGTGGATTCCGCTGTTCATGGTCGTGTTCGGCATTGGTGAGATGCTCAAGCTGGTGGTGATGATCAAGGCGGTTATCGTTCCGGTAACCCTGCACACCCTGATCGGCGTTCGCGATGCCCAGCCTCGCTTGCGCGAAGCCGCTGCCGTTTTACGTCTGCCTCTGCATTTGCTGATCCGGCGTCTCATTCTTCCTGCGGCCTTGCCGTCTTTCATGGCCGGCGTGCGGCTGGCGCTGTCGTCTGGCTGGTCTTCGTTGCTGGCAGTCGAGTTGCTGGCTTCAAGCGAAGGGATTGGCTACCTGATGGTATGGGCTCGGCAATTGTTCATGCTCGACATTGTTTTTGTCTGTATTGCCGTGATCGGCGTGATTGGCGTGCTGATGGATCGCGGGATTGGCTTGGCGGATCGTAAATGGGTGTTCTGGCCCCATGCCGCGACCGCCGAGTTTCGTGGTCGCGCTCCAGCGCAAGGGCTTGATCGGATCGTCCCCTGGATTCTGCCCTTTGCCTTGCTGGCGCTGTGGCAAGCCGCCAGCCAGTGGGGCTGGGTCAATGCCAATATTCTGGTTTCACCGCTGCTGGTGATTGAAACCCTGTGGGCCGGTCTGCTGGATGGTTCGTTGCCGCAAGCGATGGGGCTGAGCCTGAGCCGTGCCTTGGGAGGTCTGTTTCTGGGCGGTACGCTGGGGTTTTCTTTGGGCTTGCTGCTTGGCTTGTCGCAACCCCTGGAGCGTTTTCTCGGGCCGACACTGGCTGCGTTCAGGCAAGTCGCCATTTTCGCCTGGGTGCCCCTGATCACAGCCTGGTTCGGGTTGGGAGAGCCGGCCAAGTGGGTATTCGTCGGGCTTGCGGCATTTTTCCCGCTGTTCATTGCGACCCAGCGCAGCGTCGCCAACCTGTCACCGCAACTGAGGGAGGCGGCCCAGGTATTGCGCCTGAACCTGTGGCAACGCTTGACTCGCATGGTGCTGCCGGGTGCGGCACCGGGGATTTTTGCCGGCCTGCGCCTGAGCCTGATCTATGCCTGGCTGGGCACCATCGGTGCCGAATATTTCATGCCATCCAATGGCGGCATCGGCAGCCTGATGATCGGTGCGCAGCAACTGCTGCGCATGGACGTCATCATGAGCGGCATGCTGTTGGTGGGCCTGACCGGCGCGGTACTCAACGAAATCGGACAACGCATTGAAGCGCGGGCAACGCGCTGGAGGCATGCATGACAGCCCAGACCCATTCCATCGTGAACTTCAACCATGTGGGCAAAGTGTTCCAGGCCGGTCATGGCGATGTGGAAGCGATTCGTGAGTTCAACCTGCAAGTCGAGGAGGGCGAATTCATTGCCATCGTAGGCTCCAGCGGTTGCGGCAAATCCACGCTATTGCGGCTATTGATCGGGCTGGACACCGAGTTTCGCGGTGAAATTCTGGTCGACGGCAAGCCGGTCAGCGGCATTGGCAGCGAGAGGGGGATCGTGTTTCAGGAGCATCGCCTGTTCCCGTGGCTGACAGTCGAGGAAAACATCGAGCTGGGCTTGGTCAACGAAGGGCTTGGGCAAAAGGAGATGAAGCAGAGGATCGCTGACTTCATTGATCTGGTTGGCCTCAAGGACTTTACCAAGGCCTATCCTCACCAGCTTTCAGGCGGTATGGCCCAGCGGGTTGCGATTGCCCGTGGGCTGGTGGCGAGTCCTCGCATCCTGTTGCTGGATGAACCGTTTGGCGCACTGGATGCGCTGACACGCCAGCAGATGCAGGAAGAGCTGCTGGCCATTCGTGAGCGGGCAAAAATCACTACGGTACTGGTGACGCATGATGTTGAGGAAGCCATCTTCCTCGCCGACCGGGTCGTGGTCATGGAGCCAAGGCCTGGCCGTATCAAGCGCATCGTGGATATAAAACTGCCGCATCCTCGTCAGCGCAGCAGCTTTGATTTTCATCAGTTGCGTGAAGAACTGCTGCATGAGCTGACCAGCGATGACCATTACGTCATTCGCGAACCTGAGCAGATACGCAATCTGCCTGCGGCGTTTATTGCCTGTTAGTTCTTCGCGAATGAATTCGCTCCTACGCGGTGTAGGAGCGAATTTATTCGCGAAATCGATCTTCAGGCTGCCGCGATAGCTGATTTATTCGGCACAACCTTTTCCAGATAACCCTGCACCCCGGCCTGTTCTTCAGGCGTGGTGAACAGCCCAAGCTTGGTGCGACGCCACAGGATGTCGTCAGCGTTGGTTGCCCACTCGTTGGCGCACAGGTAGTCGACTTCGCGGGTGTACAGACCTGCGCCCAGGTGTTCGCCCATGTCTTCCAGGCTGGTCACGCCGTCCATCAGGCGCCAGCTGCGGCTGCCGTAGGTGATGGACCAGCGTTGTGCGATGGAAACAGGTAGCCATGGGAAGCGTTTGCTCAGCTCGGTTGCCAGTACCTGCGGTGTAGTCATCTCTTCAGCGCCCGGCAAGGCTGCCTTGGCGGTCCAGGCTGGTTTCATCCGGGTGAAGAACGGAGCCAGTTGCGCCATCGCCGATTCGGCCAGTTTCCGATAGGTCGTCAGCTTGCCGCCGAATACCGAAAGAATCGGCGCTTCGTTTTCGCCGCCCGACAACGACAGGGTGTAGTCGCGGGTTATGGCCGAAGGATTATCGGATTCATCGTTGCACAGCGGGCGCACGCCCGAGTACGTGTGCAGCACGTCACTGCGGCTCAATTGCTTCTTGAAGTGGTCGTTGGCCACTTTCAGCATGTAATCCATTTCGCCATCGGTGATCTGTACCTTGGCCGGGTCGCCCTGATATTCACGGTCGGTCGTGCCGACGATGGTGAATTTGTCCAGGTACGGAATGGTGAACACGATGCGCTTGTCTTCATTCTGCAGGATGAAAGCGTGTTCGCCTTCGTACAGCCTTGGCACGATCAGGTGGCTGCCTTGAATCAGGCGAATGCCGTAAGGCGAATCCAGCTTCAGGTCTTCGCGAATGAACCTGGCAACCCAAGGGCCGGCTGCGTTGACCAGTGCCTTGGCCTGTACCGAGAACAGCGTGCCGTCGGCGCGCTCCATTTCCAGGTGCCACATGCCTTTGGTCCGACGGGCACTCAGGCAGCGGGTGCGTGTATGGATATGAGCGCCGTTTTCGCGTGCGGCCATGGCATTGAGAACCACCAGACGCGCGTCATCTACCCAGCAGTCGGAGTACTCAAAGCCGCGAGTGATGGAAGCGTTGAGCGGGCTGTCCGCCCCGAAACGCAGGCTGCGTGACGCAGGCAGTTTTTCGCGCTTGCCGAGGTTGTCATAAAGGAACATGCCGGCACGGATCATCCAGGCCGGACGCAGATGCGGGCGATGTGGCAGGACGAAGCGCATCGGCTTGACGATATGCGGCGCCTTGGCCAGCAATACTTCGCGCTCGGCCAGTGCCTCTCGCACCAGACGGAATTCGTAATGTTCCAGGTAGCGCAGCCCGCCGTGGATCAGCTTGCTGCTGGCCGACGAGGTGTGGCTGGCCAGGTCATCCTTTTCACACAGGAAAACCGACAGGCCACGGCCCGATGCATCCGCTGCAATACCGACACCGTTGATACCACCACCGATAACGGCAATGTCGTAGACCTCGGAAAGCGATGGTGCTGACGCAGTGGAGTGGGGCATTGGGTGGCCTCCTGGACAATTCTTGAATAACGCACGAAAGGCGAATTTGAACATTGATGTTCGTTTGTGAAAATCATAGCTCAAGAAACAAGGCGCTGCCAGTCGGTATTTATTGAAAATACTGATGAGGATGAGGAGAAAGGAATAAAAACGAACATCGTAGGACGATTTTCGCAAATGCTTGCCTGTGCAGCCATGCCCCGCAGGAGCGAATTCATTCGCGAAAAGGCCGCTGCATCTGTATGAGATTGCACGCGGCCTTCCCGGATAAGTCCGGTCCTACAGTTCGCAAAAAACGATGTGAATCAAACCACTTCGAGGCGAATCTTGTGCTGGGCAAGCAATTGCTGCAGTGCCGGAACAGGCGCCTGATCGGTTACCAGGCAATCGATCAGGGTGATAGGGCCAAGCCGCACCATGGCGTTACGCCCGAACTTGCTGGAGTCCGCAGCCAGCAGCACTTGTCTGGCATTGGCAATGATCGCCTGGGAAACCCGGACTTCCTGATAATCGAAATCCAGCAGGCTGCCGTCTTCGTCGATTCCGCTGATACCGACCAGAGCAAAGTCGACTTTGAACTGGGTGATGAAATCCACACTGGCCTGACCGACCACGCCACCGTCGCGGCGTACGTTGCCACCGGCCAGCAGGACCTCGAAATCATCCTTGCCGCTCAGGATCGAGGCCACGTGCAGGTTGTTCGTGATGATTTTCAGGTTGTTGTGGTTGAGCAGGGCGCGGGCGATGGATTCGGTGGTGGTACCGATATTGATGAACAGCGAGGCGTTGTCCGGGATCTGTGCGGCGATGGCTTCGGCGATCCGTTGTTTCTCGTCACGCATCTGGTCCGCACGCATGGCGTAGGCGGTGTTTTCGATGCTTGAGTCATAGGCCGCGCCACCGTGGTAGCGACGCAGCAGGTTCATTTCCGCAAGTTGATTGATATCCCGGCGGATGGTTTGTGGGGTCACGACGAACAGCGTCGCCATTTCCTCGATGCTCACATAGCCGCGTTCGCGAACCAGTTCGAGGATTTGTTGCTGGCGGGGAGGCAGGTTCATTGTTTTTCCTTAGGGCACCCTCTGCAAATGGCGCCCATGATGCCGCAGCCGGGCCTCGGCTGTCAGCTTCAATAATCCTGCTCCCCGTCCTGCTTACTCCTCGTTTTCGTGTGGTTCCCAGTCACGAGTGCGCTCGACGGCTTTCTTCCAGCCAGCGTAGAGCTTCTCTTTTTCTGCCTCGTCGCACTGAGGCTCGAACACACGCTCGATCACGGCCTTGTTGCGCAACTCGTCCAGACTGCTCCAGAAGCCAATTGCCAGACCAGCCAGGAACGCTGCGCCCAGAGCGGTGGTTTCGCGCATTTGCGGGCGCTCGACCTGAGTGCCGAGGATGTCGGCCTGGAATTGCATGAGGAAGTTGTTGGCGACCGCGCCGCCATCGACGCGCAGAGACTTGAGACGTTCGCCCGAATCCTGCTGCATGGCGTCCAGCACATCGCGAGTCTGATAGGCGATGGATTCCAGTGCGGCGCGGATGATGTGGTCGACTTTCACGCCGCGAGTCAGGCCGAACAATGCGCCACGGGCATAAGGGTCCCAGTAGGGCGCGCCCAGACCGGTAAAGGCCGGGACCAGATACACGCCGTTGCTGTTCTTGACCTTGTTGGCGAAGTACTCGGTGTCCAGCGCGTCGTTGACGATTTTCAGTTCGTCACGCAGCCACTGCACAGTAGAGCCGCCGTTGAACACCGCGCCTTCCAGTGCGTAAGCCACTTCGCCACGCGGGCCGCAGCCAATGGTGGTCAGCATGCCGTGGGCCGACTTGACGGCTTTCTTGCCGGTGTTCATCAGCAGGAAGCAGCCGGTGCCATAGGTGTTTTTCGCCTGACCCGGCTCCACGCACATTTGCCCGAACAGCGCGGCCTGCTGGTCGCCTGCGATACCGGCAATCGGAATCCCGCTTTTGCTGTGGCCATAGACTTCCGAGGATGCCTTGACCTCAGGCAGCATTTCGCGAGGGATATCCAGCACATCGAGCATGCGCTGATCCCATTCCAGGGTATGGATGTTGAACAGCATGGTGCGCGAGGCGTTGGTGTAGTCGGTGACGTGAATCTTGCCGCCGGTGAATTTCCAGATCAGCCAGCTATCGACGGTGCCAAACATCAGCTCGCCCTTGCGTGCGCGCTCGCGGCTGCCTTCGACGTTATCCAGAATCCACTTGAGCTTGGTACCGGAGAAGTACGGGTCGGTGACCAGGCCAGTGGTTTCCTTGATGTATTCTTCAAGGCCGTCGCGCTTGAGCTGCTGGCAGATCTCGGTGCTGCGGCGGCACTGCCAGACGATGGCGTTGTAGATCGGGCGGCCGGTGTCCTTTTCCCATACAACCGTGGTTTCACGCTGGTTGGTGATACCGATGGCCGCGATCTGATTGTGATGCAGGTCAGCCTGAGCCAGGGCCTTGGTCATGCAGGCGGTCTGGGTGGCGAAGATTTCCATCGGGTCATGCTCGACCCAGCCAGCCTGCGGGTAATGCTGGACGAACTCGCTTTGGGCGGTGCTCACCACGTTGGCGTTGCGGTCGAAAATGATCGCACGTGAACTGGTGGTGCCCTGGTCAAGGGCAATGATGTAGTTCTTGTTCTGAGAGTCTGTCATTTCGATTGCCTTGCGTTATTGGGGGTATTCAAGCGGAAGTCTGTGCTTTGCCGCGAATGGCTTCAGGAGCCTGTTCAACGGCGACGGCGCTGGGCAGATGACGGGCGATCAGCCCGCGATAGCCGGCAGCACCCAGGCAGGCACCCAGAATCGGTGCAAAGATCGGAACCAGGAAATACGGTATGTCGCGCCCACCGGTGAACGCTATCTCATCCCAGCCTGCAAGGAATGTCATCAGTTTAGGGCCGAAATCCCGTGCCGGGTTCATGGCGAAGCCGGTCAGCGGCCCCATGGATGCTCCGATCACGGCAACCAGCAAGCCGACCAGCAAAGGCGCCATCGCGCCGCGTGGCAGGCCGTTGCTGTCATCGCCCAGAGCCATGATGACGCCCATCAGCACGGCAGTGATCACCACCTCGACCAGAAACGCCTGACCCACCGAAATGGCCGGGTTCGGATAGGTTGAGAACACCGACGCCAATTCAAGGCTTTGCACGCTGCCACGAATCATGTTGTGGGCATGTTCGTAATCGAAGAACAGGCTGATGTAAAGCAGATAAACCAGCCCCGCACCACAGAAGGCACCGGCAATCTGTGCGCTTATATAGAAGGGCAGTTTTTTCTTTTCAAAGCCTGCAAAGAGGCTGAGCGCGATGCTGACGGCAGGGTTCAGGTGAGCGCCCGAAACACCGGCGCTTATGTAAATCGCCATGCTGACGGCCAGACCCCAGATGATGCAGATTTCCCACAAGCCAAATGAAGCACCTGCGACCTTGAGCGCTGCAACGCATCCTGTGCCGAAGAAGATCATCAGAGCGGTGCCAAGGAATTCAGCCAGGCACTGGCCTCTGAGCGTCGGTTGTTGCATTGATATGGTCATTTGAACCTCATTTTTTTGTTTTTTGCGGCTTCGTATGCAAAGCACCGATGCTCATCATCTGCCGTATCGGGAAAACCCCATTCCCGACCGGTTTTACGAATCTTGTTGAAAATTGAATTTCAAAAATATTCGTAAACGAAAAAATATAGACAAGAAACAATGCTGTCAAAGGTTGAAAGTGAACCGTTGACGATATTTTCTGACAGCGAAATTTGATTTTTCTCCATTTTGTGTAGGAATTATTTTTTTGATTTTAAAGGGCTATCACTGAGGTGTATGTATTGAGACAGGGCTTTTGCGCTGCATTTCGCCTAAAGTAATGGCCGCCTTGAGTTATCAGGAGTGTCGTATGACCCCCGCGCTGGATTTATTGAAAAAGGTTCGCGCCGAACATCGTATTCACAGTTACGAACATGATCCGAAAGCAGCGTCTTATGGGCTGGAAGCGGCCGAAAAGCTTGGCCTCGAAGCGGCGCGGGTGTTCAAGACCCTGCTTGCCAGCACTGAAAAGGGGGAATTGTTGGTGGCCGTGGTGCCGGTTGCCGGAACCCTGGATCTGAAAGCCCTGGCCAGTGCCGCTGCGGCGAAGAAAACCGAAATGGCCGACCCGGCTGCGGCCCAGCGGGCAACCGGTTATCTGTTGGGCGGGATCAGCCCCTTGGGGCAGAAGAAGCGTTTACGCACCTTCATCGACCAGAGCGCCCAGCCTTTTGAGACGATCTACGTCAGTGCAGGTCGGCGCGGGCTGGAGGTTGAGTTGTCGGCGGCGGTGCTGGCTGAACATACCAGGGCAGTTTTTGCAGCGATCGGGCGGGAATAGTTCGCTCCTGCTTCAAAGTCGGAGCGAATTCCTTCGTGAAAAGCGATCTACAGAACCGAATGCGCGGCAACACTCCCGGCAGCCGGAAACAGCACCAGATGCTCGGTGGTCACCCGGATGCCGACTTCTTCCCCTGTCATATGATCGGCATGGCCCGGGAAGATGGCTTCAAGCTGGCTGCCTGTCGGTAACTGCAAGCGATACAGGGTCGAAGCGCCCTGGAATGTTCTGCCAACGACCCGTGCCTTCAGGTCGCTGTCGGCGGCATAGACAATATCGTCCGGCCGCAGCAACACGTCGACGGCACTGCCGCTGACGCCCGGATAGGCGCGATTGCCACGCAGTACGCCGATTTCGGTCTGTACCGACTGTGGATCTACCAGTTGCCCGCGAATGAAATAGCCTTGCCCGATGAAACTGGCCACGAAAGGCGTCTGCGGTTCGTGATACAGGTTGTAGGGCGTATCCCATTGCTCAAGCCGACCTTCCTTGAAGACACCCACATGGTCGCTGACCGCGAAGGCTTCCTCCTGGTCATGGGTCACCAGAATCGCGCTGGTGCCACGAGCCTTGAGAATGTCGCGCACTTCATGGCTCAGGCGTCGGCGCAATTCACCGTCGAGGTTGGAAAACGGCTCATCCAGCAATAACAACTGCGGCTCCGGAGCCAGCGCTCGGGCCAGCGCGACACGCTGCTGTTGTCCGCCGGAAAGCTCATGGGGATAACGTTTGCCCAGCGAGCCCAGATTGACCAACTCCAGTAATTCGTCGATCACCTGATTCAGGCGCGGGTGTTTACGGATACCGAAGGCGATGTTCTGCGCCACGCTCAGATGTGGAAACAGCGCATAGTCCTGGAACACCATGCCGATCCGGCGTTTCTCCGGGGCGAGGGTCCAGCCGGGGCGTGAGATGACTTCGCCGGCCAGCGTGATCTCGCCGGCATGGATCGGTTCAAACCCGGCAATGGCGCGCAAGGTCGTGGTCTTGCCGCACCCTGACGATCCCAGCAGACAGCCGATATCCCCGGCGTTGAGGTGCAGGTTGAGGTCCTGCACCACACGTTGATCCTGATAGCCGCATGCCAGATTGCGCAGATTCAGCAGCAGGGTATGACTCATTTTGGCTGATAGGACGGCGCGACCAGAAACTCCAGCAGGGCTTTCTGGGCATGCAGGCGGTTTTCGGCCTGATCCCAGGCGACCGAGCGTTCATCATCCAGCAGGTCGACGCTGATTTCTTCCCCGCGATGCGCTGGCAGGCAATGCATGAACAGGACGTCTTCGGCAGCCAGGTCGAGCAAGGCCCGAGTGACCTGGAAAGGGGCGAACAGCGCGATGCGTTTGGCGGTTTCTTCTTCCTGGCCCATCGAGGTCCAGACATCGGTACTGACCAGATGCGCGCCGGCGACTGCTTCCTTCGGATCACGGGTGACGGTCACGCGATCACCGGCCAGTGCCAGGAACTCCGGGTTTGGCTCGTAGCCGGAAGGGCAGGCCACGCGCAACTGGAAGTCAAACTGTATGGCTGCTTCTATATAGCTGTTGCACATATTGTTGCCGTCGCCGATCCAGGCCACCGTCTTGCCCTTGATCGAGCCGCGATGCTCCAGGAAAGTCTGCATGTCGGCCAGCAACTGGCACGGATGCAGATCGTCGGACAGCCCGTTGATCACCGGGACGCGGGAATTGGCAGCGAATTCGGTCAGGTTGCTGTGGGCAAAAGTACGAATCATCACCGCATCGAGCATGCGTGACATGACCTTTGCACTGTCGGCAATCGGCTCGCCACGGCCCAGTTGGGTGTCGCGATGGGACAGAAAGATGGCCTGACCACCCATCTGGATCATGCCCGCTTCAAAGGAAAGACGGGTACGTGTCGAGGATTTCTCGAAGATCATCCCCAGCACTCGATTCTTGAGTGGTTCAAAAAGCACGCCGCGATTTCGCAGGTCTTTAAGCTCTACGCCACGACGGATCAGGCCCAGAAGCTCATCTGGGGTGTAATCCATCATCGAGAGAAAGTGCCTGGCGCTCATTATTAACTACCTTTTTTGCAACAGACCGCAGGTTCTGAAAGCCGGTTTTTATCGGGAAAACGGCATGACCTGAGGCGAAAGCCGCACGGGGGCGACGAATAAGGAAGGCGCGATAGTATAAAAAAATGTCGCGTCTTACCAATAGCATGCTTACTTCAGAGAGAACGAAGTCCGTAACCGCAAAGGCGCTGGTTGAAACAGCCCTGTGGCCGGTCCGCTGATTGCAGAAGGCAGCATTTGTACACTGACCAAACAGTGCTTGGCAATTGATGCCGATCCTGTAAAAGTCCGGTCTTGTGCCTCTACGCTTATGCGACGTGCTTCACGGCGTTGAAAGGTTGCCCGTTTCCTTAACTGCTTACGTGAGTTATAAAGAGTTACAAGTAACTGCTCAATATCAATCGAGGAGCCGGGAATGGACTCAAAGGAACGACAACTAACGGAGCTGCTTGGGTTGACCGCTCGTACCCTGACGCACCTCACCGCTTCGATGACGTCGATGTCTTTTGAGTTGTTGCGTAGCGAAGACGAAGTCACGCGGGCTGCCGGACGTCGCATGATCGACCGTATGGCGACCATCAGTTCAGGTCTTGATGACCACTGGCGTCTGATCGGCGAACTGACGGGCGTGCATGTCGCTCAGGAGCAGATCGAAACTGTCACTGAAATCCAGTTGCAGCGTAAGGTCGTGACCCCCATCGGCAACTGACCGACTGAGGCCATCCGCCCGCCTGATGGCCCGCGATTCACGAGACGAACGTCTCTGGCGCGCTCGGCAGTAACGTTCCATATTCTTGTCAATGCAATCAATCGTGACTGCCATGACAAGAATATGAGGCTGCGATGATCAGGACCGAGCACCACCGCGCTTGCCACCTGTGCGAGGCCATCTGCGGCCTCACCATCGAAACCAGTGCATCCCCGGATGCTGCCCCGATCATCACCTCGATCAAGGGCGACCCGCTCGATGGTTTCAGCCGTGGCCACATCTGTCCCAAGGCCGTGGCCCTGCAAGATATCCAGAATGATCCCGACCGCTTGCGCCAGCCCATGTTGCGTGTGGGGAGCCAATGGCAGCCGATCGAGTGGCAGGATGCTTTTGATCTCGTCGCCGAGCGCCTTTTTGCCATTCAGCAGCAGTATGGGCAAAACGCAGTCGCGGTCTATCAAGGCAATCCCAGCGTGCATAACTATGGGCTGACGACCCATAGCAACTATTTTCTCGGCTTGCTCAAGACCCGTAACCGTTACTCGGCCACTTCTGTCGATCAACTGCCGCATCACCTCACCAGTTTCCTGATGTATGGCCACGGTCTGTTACTGCCTGTGCCCGATATCGACCACACCGATTTCATGCTGATCCTGGGCGGCAACCCCCTGGCCTCCAATGGCAGCATCATGACGGTGCCTGATGTCGAGAAGCGCCTGAAAGCCATTCAGAAACGTGGCGGCAAAGTGGTTGTGGTCGATCCTCGGCGCAGCGAGACGGCTGCGATTGCGGATCAACATGTCTTTGTCCGGCCCGGTGGCGATGCCGCGCTGCTTTTCGGTCTGCTCAATACCTTGTTCGAGGAAGGCCTGACCCGCGAGAGTCATTTGCCCATCGATGGTCTGGAGCAGGTACGAGAGGCGATCAAGGCGCTGAGCGCCGAAGCCATGAGCCCGCGTTGTGGGATTCCTGCCGAGCAGATTCGCCAGTTAGCCCGTGATTTCGCTGCCGCTGACAAAGCTGTGTGTTACGGGCGCATGGGAATTTCCACCCAGGCTTTTGGAACGCTATGCCATTGGCTGGTGCAATTGATCAACCTGGTGACCGGCAACCTTGATCGGGTCGGCGGAACCCTGTGTACCGAACCTGCCGTGGATCTGGTCAGTTCGACTTCAGGCGGGCATTTCAATCTCTGGCAGAGCAGGGTTTCCGGTTTGCCCGAGTATGGCGGCGAGTTGCCGGTTTCGGCGCTGGCAGAAGAGATTCTGACCGAAGGGGAAGGGCAGATACGTGCCTTGGTCACGGTTGCCGGCAACCCGGTACTGTCCACGCCCAACGGGCGCCAGTTGGAAGAGGCTCTGGACGGGCTGGATTTCATGCTCAGTATCGATCTGTACATCAATGAAACCACTCGTTATGCCGATCTGATCCTGCCTTCAACCTCGGCGCTGGAAAACGATCATTACGACACGACTTTCAACCTTCTGGCGGTGCGTAACGTCACCCGCTTCAATCGTGCGATCTTTGCCAAGCCTGAAGGCGCATTGCATGACTGGGAAATCTTCGTCGGGCTGGCCAGGGCTTTTGCGGCCAAGGCCCAAAAGGAACTGAAACCGACGATGCCTCCTGCGGCAATCATCGATCATGGCCTGCGCAAGGGCTTTTATGGTGAGGCATCGGCTCACGCTTTGTCAGTCGAGGCCCTGGGCAATTACCCGCACGGGCTGGATCTGGGGCCATTGAAACCCAATCTGTCACCTCGCCTGAAAACCGCCAATGGACGTCTCCAGGCGGCTCCTGAAGTGATCATGGCTGATCTGTCCCGGTTCATTGAATCACCAGCGCCGCAAGCAGGGGAGTTGTTGTTGATCGGTCGACGGCATGTGCGCAGCAACAACTCATGGATGCATAACTATCACCGTCTGGTGAAGGGCAAACCTCGTCATCAATTGCTGATGCATCCCGATGATCTGGCCAGTCGAGGTCTGAGCGACGGGCAACAGGTGAAGGTCAACTCGCGGGTCGGGATGATCGAAGTGCAGGTGTTGGGCAGTGCCGAGATGATGCCCGGAGTGGTCAGCTTGCCCCATGGCTGGGGGCATTCGCGTGCCGGGGTGCGTATGGCGATCGCCCAGGGGCAGCCAGGCGTCAGTGCCAATGACCTGACTGACGAGCGACAGCTCGATGTCTTGTCCGGCAATGCCGTGTTGAATGGCGTGCCTGTGCAGGTGACTTCCTGCTGAGTTCAAGACTTCCTGCTGAGTTCAAGACTGAGCGTCTGGCACGGGATTCCGTTACAATGCGCCACCGTGCCGACAACTGAGTCGGAAAGTTCAGCCGAGGTGCTCCATGGATATCATCGAAACGATCAAAGAGCAGATTGCCAACAACACCATTCTGCTTTACATGAAAGGCGCTCCGAATGCCCCGCAGTGCGGTTTTTCGGCCAAAGCCTCCCAGGCCTTGATGGCATGTGGCGAAAAATTCGCTTATGTCGACATTCTGCAGAACCCGGAAATCCGCGCCAACCTGCCTAAATACGCCAACTGGCCGACCTTCCCGCAACTGTGGGTTGCCGGTGAGCTGGTTGGCGGCAGCGACATCATCACCGAAATGTTCCAGAACGGTGAGTTGCAGCCTCTGCTCAAGCAAGCGGCTGAAAGCGCGAAGTCCTAATTGCAGGCCGTAGGAGCGAATTCATTCGCGAATGAATTCGCTCCTACCGGGACTGCGATAAAAAAGCCCCGCTCTCGTCAGAGGCGGGGCTTTTTGTCGGTCGCTGAAAAGGCTTAATCGCCCATCTGCGACTGCAGGTAATTTTCGATACCCACTTTTTCGATCAGGCCCAGTTGGGTTTCCAGCCAGTCGATGTGCTCTTCCTCGGATTCGAGGATGTCTTCCAGCAGTTCGCGGCTGCCAAAGTCGCCAACGGTTTCAAAGTGCGCAATCGCAGCCTTGAGGTCTGCCAGGCCTTTCTTTTCGATCTTCAGGTCGCACTCAAGCATTTCCTTGGTGTGCTCGCCGATCAGGATCTTGCCCAGCTCTTGCAGGTTAGGCAGGCCTTCGAGGAACAGGATGCGCTTGATGAGCTTGTCGGCGTGCTTCATCTCGTCGATGGACTCGCGATACTCATGAGCGCCCAGTTTTTTCAGACCCCAATCTTCATACATGCGGGCATGCAGGAAGTACTGATTGATCGCGACCAGCTCGTTTCCGAGGATCTTGTTGAGATGCTGGATGACTGTAATGTCGCCTTTCATGTTCGAGGTCCTGCCGATGGCTTGTGTATATAAAGCGCGAGTTTGAGCTGCACTTAAAAGCCTGTCAAACCTAAGTTATTGAATAATAAGTGAAATTAAATAAGAATAAGAATGTTTGAGTTCCGCATCTTGACGCTAAGCGCTTGAATTACAGGCATAAAAAAACCGGACACAGGGTCCGGTTCTTTGAAATAGGGGAATTCAGGCAGCTGAAAATTCTGCTGGATAAGCCAGCGAAACCTGGCTGCTTTGCAGTTCTGTCAGGGTTTCACGCACCACTTCCTTGGCAAGGCAGGCGCATTTTCCGCATTTGCTGGCAACACCCAACGTCTGACGCACTTCGCGATAACTACAGCAGCCCTCAAGGATTGCATCCCGGATCTGGCCGTCAGTGACACCTTGGCAGAGGCAAACATACATAAGTCGGTAACCGTCGCTGGTTATTGCTTTGTGCCGAGGAGGTTAATCTTAATGAGAATGCTTGTCAAAACTGTTTTGGATACGCTTTGCCAACTCCGATGGACGGTCATGAGCAATTTTCAATTCTGCCCGGTAATGCGTCGTTAACTGCCGTGGGAAATATAAATAAAAAACCGGCGCAAGGCCGGTTCATTCATGAGGCATGGGCCTCAGTCGTCGTAGTCTTCCCAGCCGCCCATTTCCTTCCAGCGGTTGACGATGCCACAGAACAGCTCGGCGGTTTTTTCGGTGTCGTAGCGAGCCGAGTGGGCCTCGCGTCCATCGAAGTCCATTCCGGCTGCCTGGCACGCCTTGGCCAGTACTGTCTGACCATAGGCCAGGCCAGCGAGGGTTGCGGTGTCGAAGCTGGAGAACGGATGAAACGGATTGCGTTTCATGTCCAGGCGAGCGACGGCAGCGTTCAGGAAGCCCAGATCGAAGCTGGCGTTGTGGCCGACCAGCACGGCGCGTTTGCAGCCATTGGCCTTCAGCGCCTTGCGCACGCCGCGAAAGATATCGGTCAGTGCGGTTTCTTCGCTCACTGCCATGCGCAGCGGGTGATCGAGCTTGATACCGGTGAACTCAAGCGCAGCCGCTTCGATATTGGCGCCCTCGAACGGTTCCACACGGAAGAAATAGGTGTGCTCCGGGAACACAAAACCTTTTTCGTCCATGCCGATCGTTACAGCGGCGATTTCCAGCAGGGCATCGGTTGCCGCATTGAAACCACCGGTTTCCACGTCGATGACTACAGGCAGGTAGCCACGAAAACGTGCTGCCATCGGGTGGCGCGAGCCGCCGCCACCGTGACCGTCCTGTTCGTCGTCGTAATGATCTTCACTCACGCATTTTCCTCCAGCAGGCGCCAGCGCAGTTTTTCTCCGGCGCGCAGCGGGATTACGCTCAACTCGCCAAATGGCAGGCTGGCAGGGGCTGTCCACTCGTCACGAACCAGCGTGATGGTGTCCTGGTTGGCAGGCAGGCCGTAGAACTCCGGGCCGTGGAGGCTGGCGAAGCCTTCCAGTTTGTCCAGCGCGTTACGTTGCTCGAAAGCCTCGGCATACATTTCGATAGCGGCATACGCCGTGTAGCAGCCAGCGCAACCGCAGGCGGCTTCCTTGGCATGCTGGGCATGAGGTGCCGAGTCGGTGCCCAGGAAGAACTTGCCGTTGCCACTGGTTGCGGCATCGAGCAGCGCTGTCTGGTGCGTATTGCGCTTGAGGATCGGCAGGCAATAGAAATGTGGCCGAATACCGCCGACCAGCATGTGGTTGCGGTTATAGAGCAAGTGATGCGCGGTGATGGTCGCTGCAACGTTGGCCGGGGCCGCATTGACGAATTGCACGGCGTCACCGGTCGTGATGTGTTCAAACACCACTTTCAACGTCGGGAAGCGCTCCACCACACGGCGCAGATGCTCGTCGATGAAGATCTTCTCGCGGTCGAAGACGTCAATGTCGCCGCGGGTGACTTCGCCATGGACCAGCAGCAGCATGCCGACTTCGGCCATGGCTTCCAGAACATGGAAAATCTTGTCGATGCTGGTGACGCCAGAGTCGGAGTTGGTGGTCGCACCGGCCGGATACAGTTTGGCCGCATGGACGAAACCGCTGGCCTTGGCCGTGCGAATGTCCTCGGGCGTGGTCTGGTCGGTCAGATAAAGCACCATCAGCGGCTCGAAACGGCTGCCGGCCGGGCGTGCATCCAGGATGCGCTGGCGATAGGCATCGGCTTGCTGTGCATTGCGTACTGGGGGCACAAGGTTGGGCATGATGATTGCGCGGCCAAAAGTGCGCGCAACGTCAGCAACGGTGTGTGGCAAAACAGCTCCGTCACGGAGGTGGATGTGCCAGTCGTCGGGACGCAGAAGGGTCAGGCGGTCAGACATTGGGGATTCCAGGCGGGTCAAACTGCTGGGAATCCTACCGGAAAAGACTCTCTCAGGCACTCGCTATCAAGTTTTGTAGGAAGTTACCGATAGCCCGACGTAAGAAGCAGTTTTTTGTTTCGTGTCATTTTTATAAGTGGAGCCTCCCGTGCGCCAGCTATATCTCGCCTTGCTCAGCGTATTTGCCAGCCTCCCGGCCATGGCAGTCAGTTTCCAGACACGTCTGGAGAGTATCGAGTGGAAGGTCGAAGGGGATCAGTTCGAGTGTCGCCTGAGTCAGCCGATTACCGATTTCGGTGTAGGTGAATTCGTGCGCCGCGCCGGTGAGCAGGCTACATTCCGTCTCAAGCCGTCTTACAACATGCTGGGTAATGGTTCGGCCACTCTGCTGGCTGCGGCAGCACCCTGGCAGCCGGGACGGGGTGATATCAACCTCGGCTCGGTCCGTGTCAGCAATGGCGAGATTCCTTTCAATAGCTCCGAGGCACAGGCCGGACGCCTGATCAGCGGTTTGATGGAAGGGCGCAGCCCGCTCATCCGTCATAGCACCCGCGATGGCGGTGGCCCGATGGAAATACGGCTATTGCCCGTCAGGTTCAGCAAGGCGTTCAGCGACTATCAGTTGTGTACGACCAAACTGCTGCCGATGAATTTCGATCAGATCAAGCAGGCCGAAGTTGGCTTCCCCGGCGGCGGCATCGAGCTGGACGCCAAGGCCAAGGCCCGTCTGGACAATATGATTGCGTATCTGCGTGCCGATCCAACGGTCAACCATATCGAGCTGGACGGCCATTCGGATAACAGCGGCAATCGCCTGACCAACCGCGACCTGTCCCGGCGTCGGGCGCTGGCGGTGATGGACTATATGAAGGCTCAGGGGATTCCCGAGCAACAGATCACCTTGCGCTTTCATGGCGAGCGTTATCCGCTGGCTCCCAACACCAACGATGCCAACCGCGCGCGCAACCGCCGTGTAAATGTGCATCTGGAGCGTGTCGCTCCCGAAGAAAAGCCGGTTCCAGTCGCTTCTGCCGCCAGCGCTGCACGCACTTCGTAACCCGCCTGTCTCCTCGCGAGGCTGACATAACCTGTCGCCTCGTCGTCACAAGCTGTCGCGCCCCTGTAAATTTGCTGGTTTGAACGGTAGAATCAACGGTTTTCCGTACAACCCGGTGGAGTGATGGCATGGCGGACGTAAACAAGGTAGTTCTCGCGTATTCCGGTGGCCTGGATACTTCGGTCATTCTGAAGTGGCTGCAAGATACGTATAACTGCGAAGTGGTGACCTTTACAGCTGACCTGGGTCAGGGGGAAGAGGTCGAGCCGGCACGTGCCAAGGCTCAGGCCATGGGCGTTAAAGAAATCTACATCGACGACCTGCGTGAAGAGTTCGTACGTGATTTCGTGTTCCCGATGTTCCGTGCCAACACCGTCTACGAAGGCGAGTACCTGCTGGGTACTTCCATCGCTCGTCCACTGATCGCCAAACGCCTGATCGAAATCGCCAACGAAACCGGCGCTGACGCCATTTCCCATGGTGCTACCGGTAAAGGTAACGATCAGGTTCGTTTCGAGCTGGGCGCCTACGCCCTCAAGCCAGGCGTCAAAGTGATTGCCCCATGGCGTGAGTGGGATCTGCTTTCGCGTGAAAAGCTGATGGATTATGCCGAGAAGCATGCAATCCCGATCGAGCGTCATGGCAAGAAAAAATCCCCGTACTCGATGGATGCCAACCTGCTGCACATCTCCTATGAAGGCGGCGTGCTGGAAGATACCTGGACCGAGCACGAAGAGGACATGTGGCGCTGGACCAAGTCTCCGGAAGACGCGCCGAACGTTCCAACCTATCTTGAGCTGACCTATCGCAATGGCGATATCGTCGCTCTGGACGGCGTTGAAATGTCGCCTGCTACCGTACTGGCTACCTTGAACCGCATCGGTGGCGAGAACGGCATCGGCCGTCTGGACATCGTGGAAAACCGTTATGTGGGCATGAAGTCCCGCGGCTGCTATGAAACCCCAGGCGGCACCATCATGCTGCGCGCTCACCGCGCCATCGAGTCGATCACTCTGGATCGTGAAGTCGCTCACCTCAAGGATGAGTTGATGGCCAAGTACGCCAGCCTGATCTACACCGGCTACTGGTGGAGCCCTGAGCGTCTGATGCTGCAACAGATGATCGATGCGTCTCAGGTCCATGTGAACGGTATCGTTCGCCTGAAACTGTATAAAGGTAATGTGATCGTTACTGGTCGCAAGTCCGAAGAGTCGCTGTTCGATGCAAACATTGCCACCTTTGAAGAGGATGGCGGTGCTTACAATCAGGCGGACGCTGCTGGCTTCATCAAGCTCAATGCCCTGCGCATGCGCATTGCAGCGAACAAGGGCCGCAAGTTCTTCTGAACCCGGTCTGATGTTTGAGAATGCAGCCCTTCGGGGCTGCATTTTAAATCGGCGGTGTGCAATGCACTGTCACGTTTTTCCCGACCTTTCCCATGCTGATATTCCCCGTTTGCGTTCTTGATGCCGGGTGCTGCGGGCATTCTTGTGTGTGCGAGAGATAAAGAAGAAGTGGGTCGCAGGAAGGCGTTTCAAATGCTCGTGTCGTGCAGTGTCGCGGGCGTGTGTGGCGATGCGGGCCGGGGGGGGGGGCGGTATCGACACGAAGTCCAGTCGATACCGCGTCGGGTTATCTGTTTATATCAAGTATGTTCAGGGCGTTTCACTGTCCCTCTTTTGTTTGAATTCAAAACGATAGGCTTTACCGATATTCCAGACCTGTCGCACACTCAGATCAAGTAGTTGTGCAATTTCCGGCGCGGTATAGCCGAGGCTGGAATAATGCATGGCATGACCGGCAACGACATCGTCAATATCGGAGGTGTCATAGTGGGGGTCTTTATTGGCTTCTCTTATAGGGCGGCTGAACTTGATCTTTACATCGTTTTCCAGCGCCAGTTGTCGAATTTCCTTCTTGTTCATCCTCAATGAATATTGCAGGGCGGAAACCCCTGCGCCTTTGGCAACCAGATTCCTGAGCAACTCCAGTTTGGCACTTTTTTCAAGCTCCGGATAAAGGGCAGGTGCTTCTTCCGCAACCGCTAGAACCGGTGATTCTGCTGTTTCGCCATCGGGTATAACTGCAATGACACCTCCTTGTGCCACAAACTGTTCAACAGCGGCGGTTAAATCAAGAGGGGTTATATTTTTTGAGGTCGAGTGAGAGGTTTTGTTGTTCATGGTATATCCCTTTTTGAACATGGTTATACACATGGCCAATTCAAAAGAATTGTCAGGCCCGGTTCGGGCTTGTCAAAGGGAGGGTGTTCCTGATCGGCCATGTTCATGTTGCCCGAATCCTTTCGACTCTCTTGATAAGCAGAGTCCATATAAAGCTGTGCTATTCATGGCGTCATTAAAATGACGTCGTTTGTTGGGTCGCTCTAATCTAACTGCACATAGTTGTTGGCAGAAAGTAATGAGTTCGTTGTTAAAAAAGTAACGACTGGTAATAGAATTTGCAAGTGAAAAAACGGCGCACTACATGAATTGACTTGTTGGATTTGAAGAGGTCTTACATGCTGCTATCTACCGTCTGCTAGTTGTGTAGTACGTTTCCTCTTTGGCGTGGCAGGTATGGAAGCCAAATGAAATATAGTATTAGCTACTTGTCGAATGAGCCATTCGCAGAATTGAACTGTGTACGGTGTGCGACAGAAAGGTATGAAACTTTTCTGTAGAGAGTATTTATGTATCACTTTTATCGTGGTGATAGCGTAAAGTCAGCATCTTGAATGCTTCTGCAGTGAGTAACTGATAGTTGAGGAGTCCTGGTTCCGTGCGATGTAGGAAAAATCTGAACGTTGCGTGGTCTTGGTCTTTTTGCTTGGGTTTGTATAAGAAAGGTATATTTATATGTGTATTTTTTCTACGTAGTGCTGATATATGGTTTTGAAGGTAAATTTCTGAAGCAAGTAATTCAATATGATTCTCGCCTGTTTTACGTACGCCCGATTGGCTCACAGGTGCTCGGAGCGAGCATGCTGTAGCTGCCTGGAACATGATGCCTGATGTCTCTGTGCCCCTATTCAGGCCGGTTCTCGGTAGCGCTGTTCGTTTGCGCGTTTTCAGTTTTAGAGTGGTGGCAAGAGGCTATATAAATGACGTCTATCCAGGTTTTTGACAGTTGCCAAGGGTGAATAACCATCGGGGCGATTGCATGTTCATCGGCTATTGACTGATCAGGCTTGAGAAGTAAAAGACTAATGCTTGACCTCGCGGCAATAATTGTTTTATCTGAGTTACGATGCTCTATCTCAGCACTCCAGACGGTAGTAATTTCATCGAATTCCGAAGGGGAGGCTCTATGAAAAATATAAAAAATAGTTCGTTAGTAGCGAAATTTGTAGGAGTTTTCTGTTGTATGTGTAGGAACGGTCTTTGGCTGTTACTCCTCGAGGGTGAGCGTCATGCAAAGCACTAAACGACTAAGCTATTGTGCTGACTCTGAAAATTCGAATAGCGAAAATTGGACTGCCCATGAATAAAGTGCTGATCGTGGATGATCATCCTGTCATTCGCCTTGCTGTACGCATGCTGATGGAGCGCCACGGCTATGAGGTCATTGCGGAGACGGACAATGGAGTGGATGCGTTGCAACTGGCTCGCGAACATTTGCCCGATATCGTCATTCTGGATATAGGCATTCCCAAGCTCGATGGCCTGGAAGTAATTGCCCGTCTGTCTGCCATGACATTGCCATTCAAGGTGCTGATTCTTACCTCGCAGGCACCTGGCCATTTTTCCATGCGCTGCATGCAGGCCGGTGCTGCCGGATATGTCTGCAAGCAACAGGATCTGACCGAATTGCTGAGCGCCATCAAGGCGGTGTTATCGGGGTACAGCTACTTTCCCAACCAGGCCTTGCATACCGTGCGCTCAAGCATGGGGAATGCCAGTGAAGCCGATATGGTGGATCGTCTCTCGGGGCGCGAGATGATGGTGTTGCAGCAATTGGCCAGGGGGAAAACGAACAAGGAAATCGCAGATGGCATGTTCCTGAGCAATAAAACCGTCAGCACCTACAAGACGCGCCTGCTGCTCAAGCTCAATGCGCACTCACTGGTCGATCTGATCGAGCTTGCCCAGCGTAACGGGCTGGTCTGATGCTCACGCCCAAAAGGCTTCCTGTGGGTCTGCGCGGTATCGATCAGGCAAGCCCATGCGAAAGCCTCTCCTGATGAGAGGCTTTGAATCAGGTTTTTGCAAGGGGGCGCTTAAAGGTCGAAGTCGTAATCGGCCAGTTGCTTCTGCAGGCGCCGCTCTTCAAGCATGTTATCGATGGTGCGTCGCTTGCTCAGGTTGGTCTTGGCGGGTTCGACGGGTGCTTGTTCGATGTCGTCCGAATCGACAGCGATGAAATCGTCTTCTACGTCCAATTGCTCTTTGCCGGTACTCATGAAAGTTGACTCCAGGCTTTGGCTGTCATTGGCGCACCTTATATCGATAATCCCGATGCTGGTAAAAAAGATTTTTTCAATCGATCAAGCCATAGAGCCTCTATTGCTCAATCGTCCGAGGTCTTTTCCTTGTAATCGCAGAGGTCCTCGATTCGGCAGCTTCCGCAGCGGGGCTTGCGTGCCTGGCACACATAGCGTCCGTGGAGGATCAGCCAGTGATGGGCATCCAGCAGGTAGTTTTTGGGCACAAACTTCATCAACTGTTTTTCCACTTCCACCACGTTTTTGCCGGGTGCGATGCCGGTGCGGTTGCTGACACGGAAAATGTGCGTGTCGACAGCCATCGCTATCTGGCGAAAAGCAGTGTTGAGCACGACATTGGCCGTTTTGCGGCCCACGCCGGGTAATGCCTCCAGAGCTTCGCGAGTTTGTGGCACTTCACCGTTGTGCAGCTCCATAAGCAGCCGACAGGTTTCAATAACGTTCCTGGCCTTGCTGTTGTAGAGCCCGATGGTCTTGATGTACTCGGACAATCCTTCGACGCCCAGCGCGTGAATGGCCTGTGGCGTATTGGCTACCGGATAAAGCCTGGCTGTGGCCTTGTTGACGCTGACATCAGTCGCCTGTGCTGACAGGATCACCGATATCAACAACTCGAACGGTGTGGTGTAGGCCAGCTCGGTTTTTGGATCGGGATTGTCTTCGTGGAGCCTGCGGAAGATTTCCTGACGTTTTGCGGCATTCATGCAGAAGGTATTTCCCTGGAAGGTGTCGGTCTGGTCAAGGCATTGTATGCGGCAAGCAGAAGGCCCAGAAGCATGAAGCCACCGGGAGCCAGAATGGCCATGTGCAAGGTTGGGCCGGGAAGGCTAATTTGCCACTGGATTGCAGAATTGCCAAACAACCAATGGGCATTGCTCAGGATCGTCGCGTTGCCCAACAACTCGCGCATGAACCCCAGCACCAGCATCAACGTGGTGTATCCGCCCAGAATGTATTTGCTGATGGGCGCAGCCTGGATCTGAAGGCAATGGATGGCGATCAAGGGCAGATAAATGCCCAGAGCCTTATGCAGTTCGGGAGCCTGAAGTTGCAGGCCTGTTTCTGCACAGGTGACCAGCGTGGCGGCAATCAGGGTGCTGGCAAGCCATTTCTGGAGTGCATCCAGCAATGGCGTCAGCGCCCGTAACAAGGCTGTGTGCAAGCCGGCGACCACAGTGAATGCCAGCAAGAAAGCGAGCGCCTTGATCAGCGAATCTGTAGCGCCAATCAGCGGGACGAGAAGGAGCAGGCAGGGCGTATGCAGCTTCACGGTCTTGTACTCAGAAGGCGGACCTTGTGATCGTCGAAGTAGCGCAAGGTGTCCTGAATGGCTCCGACAACCGCTCTGGAGGTGATGGTTGCACCGGCGATCTGGTCGAATGCTCCGTCGTTCAGCGTTTTGCCTGAGAAGCCCTTCAGCCATTGAGGCTCGCTCACGATACGGGCGCCCATGCCCGGTGTCTCGTGTTGCTCAAGCACCTTGATCCCCAACAACCTGCCTTCAATCGATACGCCCACAAGCAATTCCACGGGGCCAGCATAACCCTGGCCGTGGCTATGAAAGATCACTGCATATGGCTGGCCCTCGCGGGTGGCGAGAAAGGCACCCAGCACTGATGAATGGCTCACGGGCAACGGCAATGGATGGCGCAATGGCTGATTGTCGTAGGTGCCGTCGGGCAAGACACTCGACCATTCCTGGTTGCGTGCTTCTTCACGAGCAGCCTGAATGCGCGGCGCGGCAGAGTGTTGCACACTCATGCTGATGCCAGTGCCCAGTCCCGCGATGGCGATCATGATGATCACACCAAGCGGCTTCATGATGCCGACTCCGCAGATGAGCGTGCGGTCAGCCGTTCCAGAGCCGGTACCGCCAGATTCATCAGCAGTACCGCGAAGGCCACGCCATCCGGGTAGCCGCCCCAAGTGCGTATCACATAAGTCATCAGGCCGATGCCGATCCCGAACAGCAGGCGTGCGCGTGGGCTGGCAGGCCCGGATACCGGCTCGGTTGCGATAAAGAAAGCACCCAGCATCGTGGCGCCAGTCAGCAGGTGAAAGGTGGGTGAGCCGTTGGAGTCCGATCCCGAACCGTTCCAGCACAACAGGCTGATCACGAACAGGCTGGCAAGCATGCCGACCGGAGCATGCCAGCTGATGATCCGCTGTCGCAGCAGCCATGCACCGCCTGCGAGAAACGCCAGATTGACCCATTCCGTGCCACGACCACCCATTGCGCCGAAAGCCGGATGGCTGGTGAATAGTTCATCAATGGTCAGGTTGGTGTTGATGCGCAGAACATCCAGTGCCGTGGCCTGTGACCACGCATCCGCTTGAGGGCCATCGCTGAAACCGAAGATCTGTTGCAGGCCGCCCATCAGATTCAGGCCATGGCTGGCAGGCCAGTGATTCATCTGCTGGGTAAAGCTCACCAATACAAAGGCATAACCGAGCATTGCCGGATTGAAAGGATTTTTGCCGACGCCGCCATACAGGTGTTTGCCAAAAATCATTGCGAAGCCACTGGCCAGACATGTCAGCCACCAGGGGGAATAGGGCGGCAGAGCGAGCGCGAGGAGGGTGGCGCTGACCAGTGCGCTGCCGTCCATAAGGCTTGAATGTGCAGGCCGGCCCTTTAACCGCAGGCCGGTGAACTCGACGAGCAGAGCGGTGCCCGATGCAAGCAGCCATGTGATCAACACTCCCCAGCCATACAGCCACAGCAGCGTCAGCGCGCCGGGCAGGACTGCGAGCAGAACCATGCCCATGGACTTTTGCAGACGCTCAGGCGCTTGCATCGATCAAGGCCGCTTCGGCAGCACTCAGCGCTGTTTCGGCGTGTTGCAATTCTGTGCTCAATGCGGCGAGTCGTTCTGCCGGAGCTTGTGTGGCTTCGGCTTTCTTCAGGGCAGCACGGGCCATAGCCAACTGGATCTTGGCGCGTTTTACCCCGCTATTGTCGAGCCTTGCCACAGGCTGTACGGGTTGCACGGATGCAGCAGAAAGCAGTTTTTCCAGAGCCTGTTCGGCGTCCTCGAATTCCCGTTGCAGTTCCACCAGCCGTGCAGCCTGTTCAGCGATAGGCGGATGCCCGAAAGCTTTGAGGGATTTGTTCAACTGCGCACGACTCATGGCGACGGTAATACGGGCTTTTTTCAGCGCTTCGTCTTCCACTGCGGCCTTGTCGCTACGAACCCGCTCGATGACTGACGTGCTGACCGGTAACGGCTTTTGCGCTCTTGCCTGACGCTCTGCTGCACGTTGCTCCAGCTCGCGACGCAGCCGTGCATTGCGCGACTCGAAGCGACGACGGGCGTGGTTACGCTTCTGGGCACGGGCCTGCAGTTGTTCGGTGCTTGAAGCCAGGCCACCGACAATCGGTGTGACGCTTGCCAGCGGCAACGGGCGCATTTCGATACAGTCCACCGGGCAGGGCGCCACACACAGGTCGCAGCCTGTGCATTCGTCGATGATGACTGTATGCATCTGCTTTGCGGCACCGACAATGGCATCGACCGGGCAGGCCTGAATGCACTTTGTACAGCCGATGCATTCTGCTTCTCGAATGAAGGCGACCTGTGCCGGTGCCACGCCGCGTTCGGTATCCAGGGGCAGAGCGGGGATGCGCAGCAGTTGCGCCAGTTGCGCAATGGTTTCCTCACCGCCGGGCGGGCATTTGTTGATGGCTTCGCCACCGGCAATACCTTCGGCGTAAGGCTTGCAGCCGGGATGCCCGCATTTGCCGCATTGGGTCTGTGGCAGCAGGGCGTCGATGCGTTGTATCAGGTTCATGACTTTATCAGTCCGTTGAAGCCCATGAAGGCCAGCCCCATGAGCCCGATGCTGATCAAGCGGATCGGCATGCCGCGAAACGGTTGTGCAATATCTTCAGAGCGGACCCTTTGCCCAAGATCATCCAGCAGGCTCAATACCAGCCAGAAACCCAGACCTGCACCTAGGCTCAGGGCCAGCAGATGCCCAAGGCCCTGATCAGGTTCGATGCCGAGCAGCAAAACGCCCGCCATGCCCGCGTTCCCCAGCAGCAACGGCCACAGGCCGTCGAAGTCCAGCCGTGGAAGCAGTCTTTTCAGCCCCTTCAGGCTGGGCGTCAGCAAAAGCACCATCACTGGCAAGACGACGAACAGCCGCAAGCCTCCCTGATTCAAGGGCGCCAGCACGTAATGGAGGATCAGGTAACTGACGATGCTGCTTGCCAGCATCAGCCAGCAGGTAGCGATGCCCAGTGCATGCAGGCGATGTCGTGGCTGAGGTGACAAGGGATCGGCGCCCAGCGGTTGCTGCAACACGAAGTTGTTGATCAGGGCGGCGCTCAAGAGTGTGTAGATGAAATCGGTCATGATCTTGCCGGGTGGCGAACAGGCTGGTGAGCCTCTTTAAAAGTAGACAGTATCCGGCAAGGAAGCGGCGTGATAGTCAAAGGCCCGATAGCGGAGCTATCGGGCCTGGGGTGCATTACTTGATGCGTTGACCTGGCTTGGCGCCACTGTCCGGGCTCAGCAGGTAAATTTCTTCACCGCCGGGGCCGGCCGCCATCACCATGCCTTCGGAAATGCCAAAACGCATTTTCCGTGGCTTGAGGTTGGCGATCATCATGGTCAGGCGACCTTCCAGCTTGCTCGGCTCCGGGTAAGCGCTCTTGATCCCGGAGAACACGTTGCGCTGCTCGTCACCGATATCCAGAGTCAGGCGCAGCAGCTTGTCTGCACCCTCCACATGCTCGGCTTTGACGATCAGCGCAACGCGCAGGTCGACAGCGGCAAAGGTGTCGAAGTCGATTTCCGCCGACAGCGGGTCCTTGGTCAGCTCGCCGTTGCCTGTTGGGGCTGCATCGGTGGAGCTGGCAGCCAGATCTTCCTTGGAAGCGGCGGTCATGGCTTCCACCTTGGCCGGATCGATGCGGGTCATCAGCGCCGAGAACGTATTGAGCTGGTGATTGCCCAGCAGTGTCTTGTGATCGTCCCAGGTCAGCGGCGCGACATTGAGGAATTTCTCGGCGTCGGCGGCCAGTGCTGGCAGGACCGGCTTGAGGAAGATCACCAGTTGGCGGAACAGGTTGATGCCCAGAGCACATACGGCCTGGACTTCATCCTGCTTGCCTTCCTGCTTGGCCAGTGACCAGGGAGCCTTGTCGGCGATGTAGGCGTTGGCGCGGTCGGCCAGGGCCATGGTTTCACGCATGGCGCGAGCGAAGTCACGGGCTTCGTAGGCTTCGGCGATGCCAGGTGCGGCAGCCAGGAAAGCGTCGGTCAGTTCCGGCGCGGCATTGCCCTCGACCAGAACGCCTGCGTTGCCTTTGTGGATGAAACCTGCACAACGGCTGGCGATATTGACCACCTTGCCGATCAGGTCGGAGTTGACCTTTTGCACGAAGTCTTCAAGGTTCAGGTCCAGGTCGTCAACGCCCCGGCCCAGCTTCGCCGCGTAGTAGTAACGCAGGTACTCGGGTGAGAGGTGTTCCAGATAGGTGCGCGCCTTGATGAAGGTGCCACGCGATTTCGACATTTTCTGCCCGTTCACGGTCAGGTAGCCGTGGACGTTGATCCCGGTTGGCTTGCGCAGGCCTGCGCCTTCGAGCATTGCAGGCCAGAACAGGGCGTGGAAGTTGACGATGTCCTTGCCGATGAAGTGGTACAGCTCGGTGGTGGAGTCCTTGGCCCAGAAGGCATCGAAGTCCAGGTCCGGGCGACGTGCGCACAGGTTCTTGAAGCTGGCGATGTAGCCGATAGGCGCATCCAACCAGACATAGAAGTATTTGCCCGGCTCGTCAGGGATCTCGAAGCCGAAATACGGCGCATCGCGGGAGATATCCCACTGTTGAAGGCCGCTATCGAGCCATTCGGCGATCTTGTTGGCGACAGCGTCCTGCAGGGTACCGCTGCGGGTCCAGCTCTTGAGCATGTCCTCGAAGGCGGGCAGGTCGAAGAAGAAGTGTTTGGAATCCTTCAGTACGGGCGTTGCGCCGGAAATCGCCGATTTCGGGTCTTTCAGGTCAGTCGGTGCGTAGGTCGCGCCGCATTTTTCGCAGTTGTCGCCGTACTGATCCTCGGTACCGCATTTCGGACAGGTGCCCTTGATAAAGCGGTCGGCCAGGAACATCTTCTTTTCCGGGTCGAAATATTGCGTGATCGAGCGCGTGGCAATATGCCCGGCATCGCGCAGCCGGGTGTAGATCATGCTCGACAGCTCGCGGTTTTCTTCGGCGTGCGTCGAGTGGAAGTTGTCGAAGTCCACCAGGAAGTCGGCAAAGTCGGCGCTGTGTTCGGCCTTGACGTTGTCGATCAGCTGTTCCGGGGTGATGCCTTCCTTTTCTGCGCGCAGCATGATTGCCGAGCCATGGGCATCGTCTGCGCAGACATAAGTGCACTGGTTGCCGCGATGCTTCTGGAAACGCACCCACATGTCGGTCTGGATGTATTCGAGCATGTGGCCAAGGTGAATGGAACCATTGGCATAGGGCAGGGCGCTGGTAACGAGAATCTTGCGTGGCTCGGACATGGGGCTCGGCTACTTGAACTGGAACGGAGGTCGGCCACTATAAAGGTCCGGGAAATATATTTCACCTTGTACAGACTTTCTATATGTAGGATAGCCGCCTGTTTTAGTCAGTCTCTTTTCGGAGTAAGCCCATGAGCGCAGTCAATCGCGCAGCGGTGGAGACGATTCTTCGCCAGTACACCGACCCTTACATGAACCTGGATCCGGTCAGCGCCGGTTGTGTTCGATCCATCGATATTCAGGATGCACAAGTCAGCGTGCAGCTTGAGTTGGGTTATGCCGCCGATCTGTTCCGAAAAGGCTGGGCGCAGGTGCTGCAAACGGCAATCGAAGGCCTGGATGGCGTCGCCTCGGCCAAGGTCGATATCCGCACCGTCATCAACCCTCACAAGGCTCAGGCGCAGGTTCCCGGGCTGGCCAATGTGAAGAACATTGTTGCCGTGGCTTCGGGCAAGGGCGGAGTCGGGAAATCCACGACGGCTGCCAACCTGGCGCTGGCCTTGTCTCGCGAAGGCGCACGGGTCGGCATCCTCGATGCGGATATCTATGGCCCGAGCCAGGGCGTGATGTTCGGTATTCCCGAAGGCACGCGGCCGCGGATCAAGGACCAGAAGTGGTTCGTGCCCATCGAGGCGCATGGTGTTGAAGTCATGTCCATGGCTTTTCTGACCGATGACAACACGCCGATGGTCTGGCGCGGGCCGATGGTGTCCGGCGCGTTGCTGCAACTGGTCACCCAGACGGCCTGGAATGATCTGGATTATCTGGTCATCGACATGCCGCCGGGCACTGGAGATATCCAGCTGACCCTGGCGCAGAAGGTTCCGGTTGCCGGCTCCGTGATCGTCACGACGCCTCAGGACCTGGCCTTGCTGGATGCGAAGAAAGGCGTCGAGATGTTCCGCAAGGTCAATATTCCGGTATTGGGCGTCGTGGAAAACATGGCGGTGCATATCTGCTCGAACTGCGGGCATGCCGAGCATCTGTTCGGTGAGGGCGGCGGTGAGAAGCTGGCTTCGCAATATGACGTCGAGCTGCTGGCTTCGCTGCCATTGTCGATGCTGATTCGCGAACAGGCTGATGGCGGCAAGCCGACGGCGATTGCCGAGCCGGAAAGCCAGATTGCGATGGTGTATCAGGAACTGGCGCGGCACGTGGGCGCCCGGATTGTGTTGCAGGAAGCTGCAAGCCCGGCGATGCCGACCATCTCAATCAGCGACGATTGAGCCGGGGCAGCGGCAAGCTTTGAGCTGCAAGCTTCAAGTCAAAAGCTTGTAGCTTGTAGCCACAAACCACACGCGCACAAAAAACCCCGCTTTTAAGGGCGGGGTTTTTAAGCGAATCAGTACAAGTTAGATAACTTGAACTTCTTCAGCTTGCATGCCTTTCTGACCGCGGGTAGCGATGAAAGAAACCTGTTGGCCTTCTTTCAGGCTTTTGAAGCCGTCGGATTGGATAGCTTTGAAGTGCACGAACAGGTCGTCACCGGATTGTGGAGTGATGAAGCCGAAGCCTTTTTCATCGTTGAACCACTTAACGGTACCAGTTTGGCGATTGGACATAATATATCTCCTTGGACAAAGTTAACTGCGACTCAGGAAGAGCCCTGGCCGAGACTGAGTGCAAAGAGCTGGAAAATTCATGGAGATGGTTGGATCGAAATTCAACATCGTGTAGAGATTCTCAGTGACACAAGCAACACAGTGGCAACACCTTAACCCTTTTTAAGGGACGTGCCAATGGTCTTATGAGGATTATTTCTATTCGCGCTCAATGTGGGTGTGAGTCCCGTAAACTCTGGATCTGTTGGCTTTGAACCGGACGCCTCGGCCCGGTAAGATGCCGGACATCTTTTTTCACCTCGCTATTCAGGACATCGCCATGAGCATCAAATCGGACAAGTGGATTCGCCGCATGGCGCAAGAGCACGGCATGATCGAGCCCTTCGTCGAGCGCCAGATGCGTGGCGAGGGCGCCGACCGTCTGATTTCCTTCGGAGTATCCAGCTACGGTTACGACGTGCGTTGTGCAGATGAATTCAAGGTTTTCACCAACATCAACTCGGCGACCGTCGATCCGAAAAACTTCGATGAGAAAAGCTTCGTCGATATCAAGAGCGACGTCTGCATCATCCCGCCGAACTCTTTTGCGCTGGCGCGTACCGTCGAATACTTCCGTATCCCGCGCAATGTCCTGACCATCTGTCTGGGCAAGAGCACCTATGCGCGTTGCGGCATCATCGTCAACGTCACGCCGCTTGAGCCGGAATGGGAAGGTCACGTGACCCTGGAGTTCTCGAACACCACGACCCTGCCAGCCAAGATCTACGCCAACGAAGGCGTTGCGCAGATGCTGTTCCTGGAGTCCGATGAGGAATGTGAAGTGTCCTATAAGGACCGCGGCGGCAAGTATCAGGGCCAGCGTGGCGTGACCCTGCCGCGTACATGATTTTTGGGGTGCGGCATTCGGTCAATTGAATTAAAGCCCGTTTGCGCACTCTATTTCCTGACATGATCCTCCTCATACGCAGCGTGTGGGGAGGCCGATGATCGGGAGTGCCCTATGACGACAGATTTCAAACCCTCTGACCGGGAAAAGCCTCCTCAGCTCAATGAGATAGGGCTTCTTGCCTGGTCATTAATGGCTGATTTGCAATTCAATATGGTGGGCGGTGGCATTCCGGGCGATCCGGGGCCGGACACGCCGTTTCCGCCCGGACCACCGGATGAGCCCGGTGAGCCGACATTGCCGGACGAGCCTCCGCCTGTTCCTGTTGCATGAGTGCCCTGCTCTGGAGCGGCTTCAGTGCCCTGACGCCTACTTCAGGTTGCCGCTCAGGAACTGCTGCAAGCGCTCGCTCCTGGGGTTGTTGAGGACTTCGTCCGGATGACCTGATTCTTCGATCTGGCCCTTGTGCAGAAACACCACCTGAGTGGCGACCTTGCGGGCGAAGCCCATTTCATGGGTGACCAGGATCATGGTCCGGCCTTCCTCTGCCAGGCCTTGAATCACCTTGAGCACTTCACCGACCAGTTCCGGGTCGAGCGCCGAGGTAGGCTCGTCGAACAGCATGATTTCCGGCTCCATCGCCAGAGCACGGGCTATTGCCACGCGCTGCTGCTGCCCGCCGGACAGAAACGCCGGGTATTGATCGGCGACACGTTCAGGCAGCCCGACCTTGTCCAGATATTTGCGGGCGCGCTGTTCAGCTTCGGCCTTTGACACGCCCAGCACCCGGCGCGGAGCCATGGTGATGTTCTCCAGCACGGTCATGTGTGCCCACAGATTGAAATGCTGGAACACCATCGCCAGTCGTGTGCGGATGCGTTGCAGTTCGTCGGCGTCGGCGACCCGCATGCCGTCCTTGTCACTGACCATGCGGATCTGCTGGCCATCCAGGCTCATGGCGCCGTCGTTTGGCTGTTCCAGAAAGTTGATGCAGCGCAGGAAGGTGCTCTTGCCCGAGCCGCTGGCGCCGATCAGGCAGATCACGTCACCGCTTTGAGCCTTGAGCGATACGCCTTTGAGTACCTCGTTGTCGCCATAGCTTTTATGCAGGCCATCGATGGTCAGTTTGTACATGTCAGGTCCTCAAGGAGAAAGTAGATAGCCGCTGCGATAGGCCTGAGTGCCAGCGACATGAGCGATGACCATGCCTGCCGTTGCCATGCGTCGTAGTGAGCGGGCATAGAGCAGACCAGCGTTTTGTGCGTGAATGGAGGCGACTGCGTCGCTGATCGGGTCGATGATTTCGGCGATCAGTTGCCCGGCCTCGATGTATTCGCCGGGCTGGGCGCAGAACACCAGCAGGCCGCCAGTCGGGGTAAGGACTGGTTCGACCGCTGCCAGCGGAGTGGCCGGGTAGAGCAATTCAGGTTGCTCGGGGGCTTCGCCTTCGATGGCGCCAAAGTCGATCAGGTAGTTGATGATCGCCTGGCAGTCGCGGCTGCCCAGCGCGTGATTGACGTCACCCTGGCCTCGCAACTCCAGCGTCACCGAAAAGCTGCCCATCGGGATCGGGAAGCGCTCGCCAAAGCGTTGCTGCAATTGCCACCAGACCAGCGTGAAGCATTCATCGAACGATTGACCGCCCGAATCGGTGGCCAGCAGGCTTGCCTGCGCACCCAGATAGCGCGACAGCGGCTCGACTTTCGGCCATGCCTCGGGCGTGGTGTAAAGGTGTTCCACCGACTCGAAGTCGCAATGCAGGTCCAGCACCATGTCGGCATTGCAGGCCAGCTTTTGCAGGGTCAGTCGCAGTGACTGCAACTGCGTCGTGGCGATCTGGGCATCCAGCGCCAGACGCAGGTTTTCGCGGATCAGCGTCGTGTTGTGCTGCGCATCGTCATTGAGCCGGCTTTCGATTTCATCGCCGACCTGTTCGCCAAGGTCGGTAAACCAGCGATTGAAGTTTTGCCCGCTTTCCAGCTCGTAACGCCCCAGCGGGGTGTCCATCAGGATCTGTTCCAGGCCAATCGGGTTGGCAACCGGGACGACAATGATTTCTCCTCGCAGCCGCCCGGCATTTTCCAGTTCTGCAAGGCGCTGTTTCAGATACCAGGCCACCAGCATGCCTGGCAGTTCGTCGGCATGCAGCGACGCCTGGATGTAGATCTTGCAGGTGCCGTCTTGCGGGCCGTAATGAAAACTGTGGACTTGCCGCGCAGTGCCGGGCACCGGCGACAGCAAGTCGTGGGTCTGATGATGCATGGGCAGGTGTCCTGTCTAGTGAGCCGGGCCGAGGAAGGCCAGCCAGCGACGTTCGGCAAGACGGAACAGTCCGACCAGGATAAAGGTGACGGTCAGGTACATGGCTGCTGCAATCCCGAAAGACTGGAACGTCATGAAGGTTGCCGAGTTGGCATCGCGCGCCACCTTGAGAATGTCCGGCACCGTGGCCGTGAAGGCTACCGTGGTCGAGTGCAGCATCAGGATCACTTCGTTGCTGTAGTAGGGCAGCGAGCGACGTAGCGCCGAGGGCATGATCACATAGGCATAGAGCTTCCAGCCTGTCAGGCCGTAGGCCTTGGCGGCTTCGACTTCACCGTGGGCCATGCTGCGTATCGCACCCGCGAAGATCTCGGTGGTATAGGCGCAGGTATTGAGGGTAAAAGCCAGAATGGTGCAGTTCATCGCATCGCGAAAGAATGCGTCCAGAACAGGCTGTTCACGCACGGCCGCGATGCTGTAGATGCCGGTATAGCAGATCAGCAACTGGATATAGAGAGGCGTGCCGCGAAACAGATAGGTGTAGAACTGCACCGGCCAGCGTACCCAGCGCTTTTCCGAGACACGGGCAATGGACAGCGGAATGGACAGGCAGAAACCGATGGCAATGGAAGCGCTGAGCAACCACATGGTCATCGCCAGACCGGTAACGTTGACGCCGTCTGTATAAAGGAAGGCTTTCCAGTATTCCTGAAGCAGCTCGATCATCGCTTGGCCTCCCGGCTGCCTGCGGCGTAATGCCGTTCGGCCCAGCGCAATGCAAAGTTCGATGCACTGGTGATGACCAGATAGATCAATGCCGCCAGGACCAGAAAATAGAACAGTTGATAGGTGCTTTTACCGGCATCCTGAGACGCCTTGACCAGATCGGCCAGACCGATGATCGACACCAGTGCGGTGGCCTTGAGCAGCACTTGCCAGTTATTGCCGATGCCCGGCAATGCGTAACGCATCATCTGCGGGAACACGACATAGCGAAAGCGCTGGCCGCGTTTCAGACCGTAGGCGATGGCTGCTTCAACCTGACCGCGTGGCACCGACAGAATGGCGCCGCGGAAGGTTTCCGTGAAATAGGCGCCATAGATGAAACCGAGGGTGATGACCCCGGCGCCGAAAGGATTGATTTCGATGTATTCCCATTCCATGGCGTCAGTGAGGCTGGTGAGCCAGGTTTGCAGGCTGTAGAAAATCAGCAGCATCAGCACCAGATCCGGAACGCCACGGATCAGGGTGGTGTAGATCTGTGCCGGCACGCGCAGCAGCGCCGAGCTGGACAGCTTGGCACTGGCGCCGATCAGGCCGAGCACGATGCTCAGCAGCAGCGACAGTACCGATAATTTGATGGTCATCCAGGTGCCCTGAAGCAGCAGCGGGCCGAAGCCTTTCAAGCTGAATGCCGAGAGTCCCAGGTTTTGCATTAATGCATCGAGCATGGATAAAGCCTTGAGCGGGCAACAAACAGAAACGCCCATCGAGAGCGGCGGCGAATGATCGCCGAATCGATGGGCGTTGGGGGTGTTATTTACCGCTATACAGATTCAGGTCGCCAAAGTGTTTCTTCTGGATTTCGGCGTAGGTGCCGTCATCGTGTAACGCTTTGATACCTTTATCCAGGAGAGCCTTGAGCTCTTTGTTACCTTTTGCGATACCGATCGCAGTCTTGGCGGGCAGCAGCGGGCTGTCGACTGGCTCGCTGACTTCATAACCGGCGCCGGCCGGGGATTTCAGGAAGCCCAGTTCGGCTTGCAGCATGTCCTGGATGGAAGCATCCAGACGGCCGGAAGTCAGGTCCGCATAAACCTGATCCTGGTTGGCGTAGGCTTTGGTGCTTACACCGGCCTTGTCCAGAACGGCCTTGGCATAGGCTTCCTGGATGGTGCCTTGCTCGTAGCCTACGGTTTTACCTTTCAGGCTGGCCGGGTCAGCGGTGAAGCCTGCACCTTTTTTGAACACCAGCGAGGTCGGGCCGGAGAACAGTTCGTTGGAGAAGTCGATGACTTTCTCGCGGGCTGGAGTAACGGTCATCGACGAGATGACACCGTCGAATTTCTTGGCTTTCAGGCCTGGAATCATGCCGTCGAAATCGCTTTCGACCCATTTGCAGGTCACGTTCAGTTCTTTGCAGATTGCATTGCCCAGGTCGATATCGAAGCCCTGGAGGCTGCCGTCTGCGGCTTTCGACTCAAAAGGAGCATAAGAAGGATCGACGCCAAAACGCAGCTCCTTGTATTCCTTGGCCACGGAGGTACCAGCGGCCAGGCACAGAGCCAGTGCGGAAAGGGTCAGCCATGCTTTTTTCATTGTTCAGTCCTTAACCAAATTGAGCGTAGAGAACACGCCAGGCTTGCTACCGGCGGATGCCAGACTGGCAAGAAGTAGCAATTTCCGAACCAAAGAGACGAACGTGCGTTTTAAATATAAGCAGTTGTCGCAATGATGAACTAGCTTGCCATCATGCGCATTTCTGCTTCCGAACGCAGAACCTGCTCACTTGGGCGCGTTGTTTAGTGTCTGGGATGCAGGAGCGATTGTTGCTCAAGAGGGGTGTCCAAAACAGGGCATGACTAGAATCTCGCCCTGTTTTGGTGCTTTCTGATCTCTACTTTCCGGGCGTCAGGGTCAGGCGCTGTTTGCCATAACCTCTTTCATAGTTCTGCTGTTGCAGCGGAATCGTCTGGTATTGCGCCTTGAGCCACGGTTCGATGCTGTTGGCGTAGTGCGGGCTGGCCGGGTTGTCCGACTGGCCGGTGCTGACCAGACCCATCATTGGTTCCACCTGGCTGAAGTCGACGATCATGCGCAAGGCTGGCGCCGTGTGTGCTTCCAGATTCTTGCCCCACTCATAGCCCGAGACATTGATGGTGCTGTGATCGCCACCGGCTGCGCTCTGGCTGCGGTTGAAGTGGTTGCCGCCCAATGCCTTGGCCAGCGGGCTAGCCGGTGCGGCCCAGTTTTCGCGATGCAGCTTGCCCCATTGCCAGGCCTTGTGATCACTGCCCAACAGGCTGTCGCCTGCGGTGATGGCGGCCGCCAGACTGCGGGCCAGGATTGCAGGCTTGTCTTCTTTTTGTGGGGTCTTGATGTCATCCCAGTAAGGGCTGTCTTCACGGCCCAGCAAATGATCGGCCTGTGGCGAGTATGACGAGCTGGCGTTGGCGCTCAAGGCTTGCCAGGCCAGACTGCTTTCCGGACCCAGCTCATCGAGGAAGGTCAGTTTGGCGCTTTCCTGCAGGAACAGCTCATACATCGCTGCATCGGCGGAGCCAGCGGTGAGCTTGCCGTCGAATGCCATCAGGCGCGTGTAGGCTTCCCGAGCCTTGGCGCGCTCGGCCTCGGGCAGCGCGTCGATGGCCTGCTTGAGCGGCTTGGTCATGCCCGGCGCTTCAAACATGTTCTTGAGCTTGGCGGCAAACGTCGTGGTCTGGTCGTACTGCATGGCAATGGTGCTGCGGGTGTCCTGCTTGCCACTGTTGGCCAGTTCGCCAATGCGCTCGGCCCGCTCCGGGTAGCCCCAGGAGTTGGACAGTTGCATGCCATAGCCTTTGGGCACCGTGCGCTGATTGGCGGTAGCGATCCAGCCCTGGCGCGGGTCTTGATCGTAAGGGTGCAGCATCGAGTCGGCAAAGCCGTCCCAGTCGAACTTGCCGTCCCAGCCCGGTGAAGGCAGCAGGCCCTGGCCTTCACGGCGGTTCGGGTAGCGTCCGGTCACTTGCCAGCCGATGTTCGAGGCATCCGCGAACACCATGTTCAGCGTAATCGCACGAATCTCGCGGCTGGTGTCGAAGGCTTTCTCCACGTTGGGCGCGCGGGACAGGTCGAAGAAAGCATCCAGGCTCTTGTCGTCCTTGAAGTCCGGCGTTTGCAGTGCCAGGCCAAAGCCGTTGCCCAACGGATTTGCGCTGGTGTTGAGCAGGGCGCCGTGACGGGTGGCGTACACGGTTTCACGAATCGGACGGCCGCCTTTGACCAGGAAGGTTTCTTCATGGGCGATGGCGGGCAACCATTTGCCGTCAGCCATGTAGAACAGGCGATTGTTTTCGCGCTTGAGCTTTTCCAGGAACAGATCCTGATTGTCGCCTTTGACGTTGCTCAGGCTCCAGGCCAGCTTGCCGTTGAAACCGCTCAGGATCAGAGGCAGCCCGGCAATCGACGCGCCCGACGCCTGATATTTCGGCGCACGCAACTGCACGAAACTCCAGGCCGAGGTGATCCCGGCAGGCAGTTGCATTTCACTGGCCAGCAGGCTTTTGCCATTACGGCTGCGTTGCGGTGCGATGGCCCAGTTACTGGAAGCGGCTACACCGAGCATGTTCAGCTCGGAAAGTTGCAGCGTGACCTTGGTCAGGTCGTTCAGCTCTTGTGTCTGGCTGTTCAGGCTCAGCCCCTTGAGCTTGTCGGCTTCGGAGAAGGGCAGTGCTTCGTCAGGATAGGTCGGCAGCAGCCAGGCCAGCTTGTCGCTGCCGACTTTCTGGGCCAGCACCAGTGCCGAGAGTTCTTCCTGCAGGTTCACCGACAGGTTGAAACTCAGCAGGCTGAAGATCAGCGCCGAGTCTTCGGGCTGCCAGTATTCCGGGCGATAGCCGGAACTGGCCAGGTCCTCTGGCAGCTTGTCGCGATAGCGGAACAGGTAAGCGTTGACGCCGCGGGCATAGACCTCGAAAAAGCGTTTGAGGCGTGGCGATGAAGCGTTGTAAAGCTCGCTGGCGCGCTGCTTGAGGTTGGCCGAGCGCATCAGGCGGTCGACTTCCAGAGCATCGGCTCCGGCCATTTCCGCCAGGCGTCCCTGTGCCAGCAGGCGCATGCCGACCATCTGGGTGATGCGGTCGCCAGCATGCATGTAGCCGAGCGTGAACAGCGCGTCGTGGTAAGTGCTGCTTTCTATCAGCGGCATGCCCAGGTTATTGCGGCGTACCGATACGTTCTGTGCCAGCCCCTTGACCGGAAAAACCCCGGAATTGGGCAGCAATGTCTCGTTGTCACCACCGCCCAACTGGCAGCCCGCAAGGCTCAGGAAACTTGCCGCAATGGCGGCAGCACTGAATCGGCTCAGGAAAAATGAAGGGGCTGGCGAGGCCATGGCGAAACTCCCGCAGGGGTGGCATATGTAAAGGTCGCTACGTTAGAGAGCAGACAGGCGCCACGCAAGACGGGAAGGGGAGTTTATTTCAGGATTTTACAAAGGGGTGGGTTGGTTCGCGGATAAATCCGCTCTCCTACAGGCTAATGCCGATCAGTTAAGGTGCAAACAAAACTTGTGGAAGACAGCTTGCTGGCGAAAAGGCCTGAAAACCGGCAGATATTCTGCGTCTGTACGCTGAATTTGCCAGCAAGCGCCTCCCACGAAGTGATTTATGACCTTAACTGATCGGCATTACTCCTACAGGCAAGCTCGCAGGAGCCAATTCATTCGCGAAGAAGATCATCAAGCCTTCGGCGGATTGATCTGCTCGACCAGCGCATAAGCCCTTTGGGTCGCCTCACGCCCGGCAATGGTCTCGAACCAGCGCTTGAGGTGAGGGAAGTCGTCCAGGTTCTGCTGTTGAAAGGTATGCGGCACGATCCACGGGTAAATCGCCATGTCCGCAATGCTGTACTCGCTGCCTGCCACGAAGTCACGGTCGGCCAGACGCTTGTTCAACACGCCGTACAGACGGGCGGTTTCATCCACGTAGCGCTTGATCGCATAAGGAATCTTTTCCTTGGCGAAGCGGTTGAAGTGGTGATTCTGGCCGGCCATCGGCCCAAGGCCGCCCATCTGCCAGAACAGCCATTGCAGCGTTTCCTGACGGCCACGGAAATCCTGAGAGATGAATTTGCCGGTCTTGTCCGCCAGATACAGCAGGATTGCGCCGGACTCGAACAGGCTCAGAGGCTCACCGCCATCGGTTGGTTCGTGATCGACAATGGCCGGGATACGATTGTTGGGTGCGATTTTCAGGAAGCCGGGCTCGAACTGTTCGTCCTTGCCAATGTTCACCGGGAAGATCTTGTAAGGCAGGCCCGTTTCTTCAAGGAACAGGGTGATCTTGTGTCCATTGGGAGTGGTCCAGTAATGAAGGTCGATCATTGAAGGCTCCATGTGATTGATCAAGACCGACTGTTTTACTCTCCCTTGAACTCTCCATACAAATGAAAACGGCCTGCAAGGCAGGCCGTTGGCAAAATGCTCAGCGCTTCACGCGCCGTGGCACTTCTTGAATTTCTTGTCGCTGCCACATGGGCAAGGATCGTTGCGGCCAACGTCCTTCAGGGCGTTGCGCACCGGCTCCTGGTGAGCGTGACCGCAGTTCGGGCCGTGGACATGGCCGTGCTGGTGGTCGTGATGATCATGGTCATGATCGTGATTGCAATCAGGGCCATGCACATGGGCTTGCTGGTTCATCGGGGGTACTCCGCAATTAAATCGGCGCGCATTATCTCGCAAATGTGCGCACAGCAATACCTTTAGCGATTCTTGAGCAGCAGCTCACGGGGTTTTACCGTCTCACTGCGCTCGATAGTGGTGCTGTGCCGGAAAATGATCCCCGTCTTGATCCTGCCTTCGAGTCGGTAGCGAACCTCTTCGTCAGGGTCTTTCATCAGTTCGGCGATGTATTTCACGTGTCGCCATAGGTTGGTCCTGACTGGCACCACAAAGGTTTTCTGGCTGTGAGCTGCGACGAAAAACCAGTCATTGGACCTTTCGTCTGCCAGCAGTACATCGTTGAGCATGAGCTTGTAGCGAAAGCCACGCACCAGCAGACGTGAGTCGTTGGGGTTGTCGACAAGAAAGTGCAGATTGAAGTCCTGCTGCGTCAGCCTGGCCTTGACGACCTGGACTTTCAGCAGATGAACGTCCGGGTCCTGGAAGGACGTGATGCTGCTCCATGTCGAGCAGCCGGTCAGCCCCAGTAATAGCAATGCAAGGCTTATCGTTCTTGTAATTGGCGCCTGGATTGACATTGTTTTGCTCCGTTGGAGAGCTGAGTTTAGCAACTGGCTGGCTTGTTGGGGCTGTCGACGCTACGCCATACTCCCGTCATACGCAGTATGAGTGCCCTTGCATGAATCTCTATGAAATCGTCTTTTGCGGCAAGTTGGTTCCCGGCGCCCAGCTTGAGCGGGTAAAAGCCAACCTGGGCAAACTGTTTCAGGCCGATGAGCAGCGTCTGGCGCTGCTGTTTTCGGGGCGAAGCCTGGTGCTCAAGAGCAATCTCGATGCCGATGCCGCCGAGAAATACCGTTCGACCCTGGAGCGTGCCGGTGCTCTGGTCGAAGTGCTGGACATGAAACTGCCGGTCGAAGAAGTGGAACTGGCACCGCCGCCTGCAGAGCCGGGCACGGCCCGTTTGCAGATCAAGCCTCGGGATGTGTACATGGCGGCTTTTGTTGATGTCGATGCGCCGGATTTTTCTGTCGCCGAAGTCGGCAGCGACATGCAGGACCCCAGGCCCGAACAGTCGACACCGGCGCTGGACCTTTCAGCCTTGAGCCTGGCCCCGGCCGGTAGTGATATGGGGCAGGCAAAACCTGTCGCGAAAGCGCTCAATCCCGATATTTCACACCTGAAGCTCGTGCCATAAAGGCTTCATGGCCTCTTCGCAAATGAATTCGCTCCTACCGGTGTGGGAGCGAATTCATTCGCGAAAACAGTATTCCAGGTTTATCCAATGTAACTCGCACAACACTTCTTGAATTTCTGTTCGCTCCCGCAGGGGCAGGCGTCGTTGCGGCCAGCCTTGAGGGGTGCCGTGGGATCAATGAAGTACCAGCGGCCCTGATTCTGTACAAATGAAGAGCGTTCCCGATGGCTGTGCTCACCACTGCCGTCATGCCAGCGGGCCGTGAACGTGACGAAGGCATGTTCGGGCTTGCCACCGAAAACCTCCGAGCTTTCTACCTCAAGGCCCAGCCAGGTGCTTTGCGCACTCCACTGGGCAATGGATTCGCGGTCCAGCCCCTGTTTCTGCGCGGGCAGCGTGGTATCGACCAGATAATCGATCAATCCCAATACATAGGCGCTGTAGCGCGAACGCATCAGCTTCTCGGCGCAAGGCGCGGGTTGTCCCGCATGAAAATGCCCGCAGCAGGCTAACAACAGATCCCCGCTACCGCAGGGGCAAATAGCACTACTCATGACTCACCACCAGTATTTGCCGAAGTTTTCCGGGTTCGCCCAGAATTTCGAGTTCAGCCAGTCGGGTACTTGCTTGTATTCGCGCAAGTCGTAGGTGAACAGTGTCAGGATCTGCTCGTCGCGCTCAAAGCGTTCGCTCGCTTGCAGGGCCAGTGAAAAGAAATCGGTTTCCTGCCAGCCACAGGCCTGCAGGTCTGCCAGTACTGCGATGCGACTGGCATTGAGATTGCGGATACCGCCCAGCAGTTCCAGGCCGGTGCGCTTGGGGATGTGCTCCAGGCAATCGACCACCAGCGCCAGGTCAAAGCGCTGTGCAGCCAGTTCCGCTGGCAGGTTGCCGGGAGCCGCGAGTGCTACCTCGGTCTGTGGGTGTGCTTCCCGGAAAGCGTGCAGTGCAGGAAATTCCTGTGCTCCGACCAGCAGGAGGCGCTCGGGAGCATAACGGTCGAGCAGGGCGGCCAGTGCTTGTTGCGGGGTGCGGGTGGAATAGCCGACGGTCATCGAAAGTCCTCTGGTTGACCTGTAAGACTAGCCTGCCGGGCGGACTCTGGAAAGCGGCGACGCCCCTCGCTTTTATTCAATGCGCCGATCGGGCAACCAAACACTTTGTCTGTTGCATAGAACATAAAGTTGCTTGCAGACGTTTATCGAGCGCATTAGGATGTTGAGCAAAATTGGATCCAATGGAATGTTGTGCATGGAAGCTAAAAACGGAAAACATCGACCTGAACCTTGCGTGTGGCGATGTTGGCAATATTCCGCTTCCCCTTGAGCGTTGTTCTGTACGCATATCTTTTGGTGATATAGCCATGGGTCAGTGCGTCGGAAACTGCATCTTTTAATTCATTTGCAAGACCGCTGCTTCAGCGATGTCTTTGTAGATGCTTGCTGCCCGAAGAATATATACATGTGAGGGCGAGCCATTGAAGGGCTTGCCGTACGCTCGGTATAAGCATATCGACGCTATAGCGTAAAAGTTAATTCGATTCAGGTCTTGAAATTGAAATATACAGCGCTAATACTGCCGCTGCCCCGAAAAGGGCTTATTGAATGATGGCTTTGTAGTATCAACTCTGTCTGATCTTTTGTCAGATGAGGCATATGCTGTTTTTGCCGGTCGTTCTTGAAATGAGTTATTTCTTTTGCTGTAGCAGTACGTGACAGGGATCAGCGTCTCGCTGAAATAAAATAGTCATTGATTTCAGATGACCATAATGGAGAGGTATAACCGATGATTTCCACTGATGTGATATTGAAAACGCTTGAGTCCACCGTTGATGCCTGCCTGGATGCAGAATTCAAGAAAGACAACATCATGGGCGAGTTCCACCAAGGAGACTGGTTCAATGAGCATTACTACAAGCGCCACATCCTGGAATGCGTAATCCGCATTCACATGAACAATGAACTGGACGCACGTGCCGTTCAGGTGGCGGCCATCGATAATATCTCCGCCGCCAAGCAACTCTCTTACTATCTGTATGATGAGTTTGGCCATGACGAAATGTTTGGGCAGGATCTCATCACTTACGGTTATTCCAAGTCCGACGTTCAGGCAGAGTTTGCCTTCCCGGAAACCTGGAAACTGATGGGCTACCTGAATCTGTGCGTCAGCAAGTTCGGCCCGCTGCCTGCGATCACCTGGGACTGGTTCCTGGAGTACTACGGCGATAAATACAGCTCGTTCATCACCCAGAAAGCCAGCGCCAGCATGGGCCAGCCTGCGGTGAGCGGCGCGGCCTCCCATGTCGCGTTCGACGAAGCGGAAGACCACAGCGGCATGATGAACAACATGCTGGCCTCGGTCATCAAGGATGAAAAGGACCTGGACAAAGCCGTTGTCCATATCAAGGCTTTCATCCCGATGGTGGGCGAATACTTCCAGGCCCTGCGTGCTTCAACGCTTTAATACACATCACTGAAGGCCGGTGTAATGGCAACTTATAGTGTCCGCGTTGGAGAGCAGACCTACACCGCCGACAGCAGGCAGCCTCTTATTGATGCAATCCCCTCCGGAGCGCTCGTAAAAGGCTGCCTTAAAGGTGTGTGCAGAGTGTGTCGATGCCGATTGGTGTCAGGCCGCGTTCTGGAAGACGGTGTGGAAGTTACAGTACAAAGCGAGTTTCTGCCCTGTATAAGCAGGGCAGAAACGGATATTGATATTGTCCCCGCTATCAGCAGCTTTCATGCCGCCAGGCTCAAAAGTAAAACGTATTTGTCCGAACAGGTCATGGAAGTCGTCCTGGAGGTCAAGCGGGTTTTTTATAACGCCAAATCTGTCGTGACGTTGAAGCATCCCGAGCTTTCAGCGGTGCGCAGTTACTCCGTGGTCACGTTGGGCAAAAAAGCGTACGACAGCATCACGTTTCATGTGAAGTTACGCCCCGGTGGGCTGTTCTCAAGTCTGTTTGCAACGTTGTCCGTTGACGACCGACTGGAGTATTACATCGTGAGTCCTTCATTGCCTCACTATGAAAGCGCCATGAACCGTCTGAATATAGTCAGTGGCGGCAGCGGAATGGGGGCGGCATTGAGTCGTGCGCAGGAGTTGGTGGTAAAACACAATATCGGTGAAGTTGAGGTGTATGCCGTCAACCGTACCACTCTTTCCACCTACCACTCGGGCTGTATTGAACGATTTCGCAGTTCCGTTGAATGCAAGGTCAATGTCGTCAACATTCCTTATCGTGACTGGACCTGTGCGGATTTCGATATTGGCGAACACTTGGTAGTGGATGCACTTACGGTAGGTGTGGGGTCGGATCTGGTAATCGACAAGCTGAAAAACCTTCCTTTATGTGAACTCGAAAGTTTTGGATAGTCGGAGACTGAACAATGTCCGTAGTTGTCATCGATCCTGTTTCATCCGGCATAAACTATCTCAATGCAGCGCAGCAACTGGGCGTTGATTTATATGTCTTTTCCGTCGACGGGGGCGAGCAGGAGCTTGACCCGCAACTGCGTGCCAAGGCGCGTCAGGTCATCAAGATCGACACCGCTGATTTCGACGCACAGATGGCGGCGCTCAATGAGTTGGGAACCGTCAGTGCCATTCTTCCCGGCGTGGAGTATGCCGTCCCGATGGCTGCAAGCCTGGGCGCTGCGCAAGGTAAAACGCATCTTGGCGACAACGCCGTGCAACGGGTGCGCAACAAGTTCAACTTCCGCAGTCGTCTGACCGAGACGGGGCTCAGCGATATCGGATTTTTTCTGCTCAGCACCGACGAGCCGGTGGTCGTGCCCGCAGGCTTCAGCTTCCCGGCGGTGGTCAAGCCGGTCGATATGGCCGGGAGTATCGGCGTTCGCAAGCTTTATAACCATGAAGAGCTGGTCGAGGCCGTCAGCGCCTTTCGTCAGTCGTTGCCCAATGACATTGGCTTTACCGCCAGCGGACGCCTGATCGTCGAAGAGTACATTCCCGGCAACGAATACAGTATCGAAGGTGTGGTGCGTAGGGATGGCAGCGTCACCATCGCGTCCATCACCGAGAAACTGCTCGGCTCGGAGCCTTACTTCATCGAGATCGGCCATATCGTCGGCCAGGGCTACGATGAGGCGTTTCGCACCACTCTGAACGACTACACGCTGGCGGTGCTGGATGCCATCAGCCTGAACGTCGGCCCTTTCCATCTGGAGCTTCGGGTTACGCCCCAGGGCCAGCCCGTAGCGGTCGAACTGGCAGCCCGTCTTCCCGGCGACGGTATCGTCGAGCTGATCAAACGGGCCAGTGGAATCGATCTGGCCCTTGAAACGCTCTGTGAATACCTGAGCATCGATACGCCTGCCGCCCCCCAGGCGAGTGGTGTCAGTGCCATCGCCTTCATTCCCCGTGGCGAGAAAAGCGAATTTACCCGCCTGCACGGTCTCGGTGAGCTTATCGACAGTCCGTACTACCTCTCGCACCAGATTTACTTTCGTACCGGCGATGCGCTGGGCTCGGATCAGGACTGGACCTCACGGGTTGGCTACGTGATGTTCGGCGGCGTTGATGAGGCCGCAGTCAGAAGCCTGGTCGGGCGGGTACACAACGAGGTTGCAATCGTATGAAGCACGTTCTGATCATTAACCGCTACGACGACGAACTTTCCGATTACCGCAAATATATCGATCACACTCAGGTCGACGTTTCCTATATTTCCCTGGCGGGGCGTGCAGGGCTGATTGATCAGCAGCTCAGCTTCAAAGTGGTGGAGCTTGGCGTACTGGATGCAGGCCTGATACTGCAGGAAGCGCAGGCCATTCATCGTCAGCACCCCATCGACTTTGTCATCGCCTTCTCGGAATACGATCTGGATGCCGCTGCACTGGTCCGCACCGAGCTGAATATCAGCGGTGCGAAAATCGCCGACAACCTGCTGTGCCGTAACAAGGCCAGTATGAAAGAAGCACTACAGGGCTCGACCGTCCGCTACCCGCAGTACCGAAACGTGTTGTCGCGTCTGGACGTGGAAGAGTTCTGCCATGCGCACGGCTACCCGGTGATCCTGAAACCTCAGGTTGGCGCGGCTTCGGACGGTGTCGTGAAGATTGACCGTCTGAGCGATATCCCCGACCTGCTGGATTTCACCGGCTATGAAGTGGAAGAGTACATAGAAGGCGATATCTATCACGTCGACGCCATACTGGCGGGCGACAGCACTCCGTATTTCAAGGTGTCGAAATACCTGAACACCTGCCTGGATTTTCGCAATGGCCAGCCGCTTGGCTCGGTGGCTGTCGATAATTCTCGGTTCATCGAGGCGGTGCAGGCTTTTACCAGAGAAGTCTGTGTTCGGCTGAACCTCAAGGATCAGGCCATTCATCTGGAGCTTATCGAGCGGCGCGGCGAACTGGTTTTTCTGGAAATCGGCGGTCGGGTCGGCGGTGGCGAGATTCCGTTTGTCGCCATGCGCAGCGAGGGAATCGATCTGTATGAGCTGTGGACCCGTGCTGCGCTCAAGGACCATGTCCCGCCTGTCAAAACCCGGATCACCGGTTTTCTGATGATGCCCAACCCCTTCACCACTGGCTTTGCCTTCGACCCGAAGATGCAATTGTCCCACCCGCTGCTGGCCTATAGCAGCGTTCAGCGGCAAGGCGAATCCAGCGAGTTCAGCTACGAAGAAATCCCCGCACGGCTGCATTTTGTGGGCGAAACCCAGGCTGAGGTGGAAGACGCCATCCTGTATTGCATGGACGTCCTGCAGACCTCCATTCGTGCCGACTCAGTGCGGGAGGCGAGCTGATGAAAGTGCTTGTGCAACTTCCCTCCATCGTACAGCCTGTGGCCATGTCGGTATTCATGGAGGCGCAGCAGCCTTACTCGCTGCGTCAGGCCGATGCCGATGTGCTGGCCCTGGCCGCATCGTTCAATGCCGCAGGTATCCCGACGGCTTTTCTGTCCGACGCGCTGTTCAATGAAGACGGGCCGCACGTCCCGCTGGAAGATATGCGGCAACTGGCCGGGAATGCGCTGCGCTTTGCCGACGATATTCCACAGGAGCGCCAGCGTCTTGCCCACGAACAACTGACGCGCAGCAGTCGCCGGGAACTGGCGGAAATCATCATCAACCAGCCGAAACTCCGGCTGTATTACGATGATGAACTGGGCCGCATCAGCCCTGACGCCACTTATGAAACGTATGAAATTCATCCGTTGTACGGGCTGCTGTTCCCGCGAGACCATTTCATGAACGTGGGCGGCCAGCCGGTTTTCGGCCGCTTGAAACGCCAGGACCGGGCGCGGGAAGTTGAAGTGGTGAAAAAGGTAGTCGCCGCCCATGGCTATCCCCTTGTGGAACTCGACCATGTGCTTGAAGGCGGTGACTATCAGGAAAACGAGCGCGTATCGATCATCAACACCGGCTTTCGGACCCAGGTCGAGACGCTGCACTTCTTGCTGGGGGCCAGCCTGCTCAAGAGCGATGTCGTGCTGGCCGTCGAGGATGGGTGGCACAACCCTGAACAGTTCCACCTCGACCACTATGTATCCCTGCTGCGCGGCGACTTGCTGATCGATGCGAAACGAGCCGACGCCATCGACCGCTCACGGGTGAGCCTCTATCACCGTACACCTTCGGGCTGGCAGCTCTCGCAAGAACACCTGACGTTGCGCCAGGCCGCAGAGGCTGTGGATCTTGAACCGGTGTTGCTGGACGAATCGATGATGTCAGCCTGGTGCGCCAATGCGTTCTCACTGGGCAAGCATGTCTGGATCGATCACAACGCACCCACGGGCTTGCTGGATCGGCTGTCGGCGCGTGGCTATGACATTCATCGGGTCTCTTTCGCCGAACACCAGAAGCAATTTGGCGGCATTCATTGCGCCACCCAACTCATATAACTTCTTATATAACTTCGAGGACCCGTCATGACGGTGGGTAATAAGTCTGTTCTGCCCGTTCTGGCACTGATCATCAGCACCATTGGTGTGGCGTCGGCGATTGCGTTCGTCAAGCTCAGCGAGGTGGATGCCACTTCAACGCTGATGCTGCGCATGTTCATCGCTGGCGGCATGGCCTATGCGTTTACCGCCTTGCCGCCGGGCAAGAACAAGGATGTGGAAACCATCACTCCAGGTCGCAGCCGCAGTGTCATGTTGGCCCTGTTGCTGCTGTCGGGTGTGGTGTCGTGCATCGATCTGCTGTCCAACCACTGGGCGGTGAAGCTGACCAGCATGGCCAACACCTCGATCCTGATGAACCTGTCGCCGGTCTTCGTGGCGATTTTGTCCTTTCTGTTTCTCAAGGAAAAAATCGGCATCTCTCAGGTATTGGCGCTGGCCCTGAGTATCGCGGGAGCCTGCCTGCTGGTGTTTGATGGCAGCGCGAGCCTGACATTCTCCAGCCAGAGCGTGACTGGCGATCTGCTGGCGCTCAACTCGGCGCTGTTCTATGCGATCTATCTGATCCTGATCAAGTCGCTGCGTGACTGCTTCTCGTCCCGCAAGATAATCATCTGGAACAGCTTCACCTGTGCCTTGCTGCTGTTACCGGTGGCCCTTGTCACCAGTCAGCAGATTTTGCCGGACACCCTTTATGGCTGGCTGGTGATTGCTCTGTTGGCGTTGATCAGCCAACTGCTGGGGCATGGGTTGATGGCCTATGCGCTGCGTCATGTCGACGTGGTGCTGGCCTCTGTCTCGGCGCTGGCTCGTCCGGTGGTCGCGATTCTGATCGGCTTCTTCTTTTTCGACGAGAAGCTGGCCGCGCTGCAATGGGTAGGCGTCGCCGCCGTGCTGCTGGGCGTCTGGTGGTACAAGCGCCCGGCACCGGTGGTTCAGCCTGTCATTGAGGGCAAGGCCAGTAGCCAGGCCTGAAAACCGAAAGCCCCAGCCTCGATGCCGCCGTCAGTCCGGTCTTTTTTCACTCCACCGCTGGCATATTTGGTGTACAGGACGTCTACTGTGCGGCAACGAAAAAGCGTGCGAAGAATTCGCTTTCGTAAACGCATCATGACCATGGGGGGCAGGCGATGAAGCTGTTTTGGGGGCTGGGCAAGGTATTGACGCTGGGGTTCTGGCTGGTGGTGATGGTCAATTCGGTCATCGAGGCTCCCAGTCCGTTCGGCATCATGATCGATATGGCAGGCAGCCTGGTGCTGTTGACTCATTTGCTTGAGTTGATCCTGTTCAACGGCAGCCTGCGCGGTCGCCGGCATCCGTGGCGTGATCGGGGGAAAATCCTCATTTTCGGTATCTTCCATGTCCAGGCCATAGGTCGTCGTCCAGCGGAGTCCACTCATGCGTAACCTTTTTCTGTTGGCAGCCCTGTTCAGCCCGCTGGCCTTGGCGCAGACGATCAATGTCGATGCGCACTCCCTGATGCGTCTGCCGGGTAACAGCAGCGTTCTGCAGGTCGAGCGTCTGGAGGTGGCGGATTACGGCACCTTGCTGATCCCGGCAAATATTACCGAGGTCAAGGTCGGTGAGCTGGTGCTGGGGCATGAGGCACGTATCGCCATCGTGCCGGGCTCGCAGACTTTCAGCCTCGTCGTCAGTCATGGCGAATTGGCCTCTGGCAGCCAGATCATGGCGCGTGGCGCACCGGGGACCTTTGAAAAAGCGGCCTTGCCGGGACGCAATCTGATCCTGCGCTTGCAGAGCCTGAACGCCGAGCAACTGTCGATCGATGCCCGTGGCGGTGCCGGTGCGCGAGGTTATGCAGGGCTTGATGGTGGCAATGGTCAGGCGCCGGGTTGCACCTGGGGGCAGGCGGGTCGCGGTTATGACGGTGACAATGGCGGTAACGGCCATGACGGTGCGGCAGGTGCTCAGGTTCGTCTGGAGCTGCCACAGAGTTTTGCTGCCGAGCGTATCAAGGTCAACGTCGAGGGCGGTGCCCCTGGGCCGGGTGGCGAGGGCGGCAAACCGGGCAAGGGTGGCGAATCCAAAGGCTGTATCGTCTATCGGGCCGATGGCGGCAAGCCGGGGAAACCCGGGCAAGTAGGGCAGCCAGGTGCCGCAGGACCTGCCGGTGCATTGAGCCTACAGCGTCTGTAACGCCGTTTCGTCAGGCCCGGAGCATGCTTGTGCCGGGCCTGGCTTATATTCAAGACAGATTTTTCCTTTCAGAAAGTCGGCCGGGCCGCCGCAATTGCAACTACAGTCAGGCCAACGATCAGATTGATCCCCACCAGACGCCTGATCCTGCCCAATGCAGCGGCACCTTCGGCCCACTGTCCGGCCTCCACTGCGCGTTGCAACTCCGGGAGCTGTAACGACTGGATACGCAAGAACAGTGCAACCATCACTACATACAGCCCCATCATGACCTGCACATAACGTGGTGCTGTCTCGAAGCTGGTGAAGTTCAACTGGATCATGCCGACGCCGGTAATGGGCAAGACCACGATAGCTGCCCAGACCCAGACGAAGAACCGTGGAAACACCTGAAGCCACAGTTTCAGACGCAGCGGACCTTCCAGTGCCGCGCCGATAGCCGGACGAAGGACCATCCAGGCGAAAAACATTCCGCCAACCCAGACCAGGGCAGCCAGAACATGCAGTGTGTAGACAGGGGCGAAAGCAGTCATCAGGTACTCCGTTCTGCGCGGATGGATTTAGCGCGGTATGATAGCGCCCACTTGGAACCACTGAAAATTTATCCAGCCTTTTTTGCCGTGCCGCCGAACCCGAGCCAATGATCAGTACCGAATTAAAATCCCAGATACAGGGCGCTTACTCGCGTTTCCTCGAAGCCAAGAGCCTCAAGCCTCGCTATGGCCAGCGTTTGATGATCGCAGAGGTCGCCAAGGTGCTGGGCGATGTCGAGACCGATGAGGAGGGACGGCGTTCTGGCGACCCGGCAGTGGTTGCGGTGGAGGCGGGCACCGGTACGGGGAAGACCGTAGCCTATGCCATCGCCTCTATCCCCGCGGCCAAGGCTGCGGGCAAGCGGCTGGTCATCGCCACGGCAACCGTCGCCCTGCAAGAGCAGATCGTCTACAAGGATCTGCCCGACCTCATGCGCAATAGCGGCCTGAACTTCAGTTTTGCTCTGGCCAAGGGGCGCGGGCGCTATATGTGCCTGTCCAAACTCGACATGTTGTTGCAGGAAGGCGATGCGACCAACGCCACTGCGCAGTTGTTCGAGGAAGAGGGCTTCAAGATCGAGGTCGATGAAGCCAGCCAGAAGCTTTTCACCAGCATGCTCCAGAAGCTGGCCGGCAATAAATGGGATGGTGACCGTGATAGCTGGCCTCAGGAACTGGCCGATCAGGACTGGGCCCGTCTGACCACCGACCACAGCCAGTGTACCAACCGTCATTGCCCGAACTTCCAGCAGTGTGCGTTCTACAAGGCCCGCGAAGGTATGGGCAAGGTGGACGTGATTGTCACCAACCACGACATGGTGCTGGCGGATCTGGCGCTGGGTGGCGGTGCCGTGCTGCCCGACCCACGCGACACCATGTATGTGTTCGACGAGGCTCACCACCTTCCGGACAAGGCCATCGGCCATTTTGCCCACTACACCCGGTTGCGCTCCACGGCCGACTGGCTGGAGCAGACAGCCAAGAACCTTGCCAAGCTGCTTGCCCAGCACCCGCTGCCCGGCGATCTGGGCAAGCTGATCGAACAGGTTCCCGAACTGGCGCGTGAGATCAAGGGACATCAGCAATTCATGTTCGGTGCCTGCGAGCAACTGGCCGATTTCCGCGCCGGTGAAGACATGCAGGGGCGTGAGCGCCCGCGCCATCGTTTTGTCGGCGGTGTCATTCCCGAGCATATTCGCGAGATGGGGATTGAGCTGAAGAAGGGCTTTGCGCGGCTGGACGATCTGTTCACGCGCCTGACCGAACTGCTCAAGGACGGCATGGATGGCGAGGTGAATATCGGCATTGCCAGTCATCAGGCCGAAGAGTGGTATCCGCTGTTCGGCAGCCTGCTGGCCCGTGCCCATGGCAACTGGGAGCTGTGGACCGCCTTTACCGCCGAAGACCCGGAAGACAGCCCGCCGATGGCGCGCTGGCTGACCCTGGCCGACAGCGGCGCGCAGTTCGATATCGAGGTCAATGCCAGCCCGATCCTGGCGGCTGAAATGTTGCGACGCAATCTCTGGAACATTGCCTATGGCGCTCTGGTCACCTCGGCGACCCTGACCGCGCTGGGCAAGTTCGACCGCTATCGCATGCGTGCCGGTTTGCCCAAGGGGGCAGTGACGGCGATTGTACCCAGCCCGTTCCATCATGCCGACGCTGGCGTACTGCGGGTGCCTGACCTCAAGGCCGACCCCCGCGATGCGGTGGCACACACGGCGGCAATCATTCGCGAACTGCCGGATCTGGTGGAAGGTTCACGGGGCACGCTGGTACTGTTTTCATCCCGCAAACAGATGCAGGATGTCTTTGATGGCCTGGACCGCGACTGGCGCAAGCAGGTCTTCATTCAGGGCAACCTGTCCAAGCAGGAAACCCTCAACAAGCACAAGGCGCGGGTCGATGGCGGCGATTCCAGCGTGTTGTTCGGGCTGGCCAGTTTTGCCGAGGGTGTGGATTTGCCCGGTGCATACTGCGAGCACGTGGTCATCGCCAAGATTCCGTTCGCGGTGCCGGATGACCCTGTGGAGGCCGCGCTGGCGGAATGGATCGAAGCCCGAGGCGGCAACCCGTTCATGGAAATCGCCGTGCCCGATGCCTCTTTGCGTCTGATCCAGGCCTGTGGCCGGTTGCTGCGCACCGAAGCGGATCGCGGCACCATTACGTTGCTGGATCGGCGCGTGGTGACGCAGCGTTACGGCAAGGCCATTCTCAATGCGCTGCCGCCGTTTCATCGGGAAATTTCCTGAAGCATCTGCTGGGTGGCGGCAGTTCCCAAAGTCGCCAATCGCTGAAACAATGCACGCCTTTTCAGGCAACAGTCTTGCGGGAGCCAGCGGGTGCAGATTCAGGGCTATTTCGAGCTTAAATTTGAAGCAGTGCGTGAAGCTTTCGCCGCGCTTTTCGACGACCCGCAGGAGCGTGGCGCGGCGTTGTGCATTCAGGTCGGTGGCGAAACTGTCATAGACCTCTGGGCGGGGACCGCCGACAAGGACGGCACCCAGGCCTGGCACAGCGATACCATCGCCAACCTGTTTTCCTGCACCAAGACTTTTGCTGCCGTTGCCGCCTTGCAACTGGTCGATGAAGGCAAGCTGAAACTCGATGAACCCGTCGCCCGGCTCTGGCCCGAATTTGCAGCCGCAGGCAAGGGCTCGATCACCTTGCGCCAGTTGCTGTGCCATCAGGCTGGTCTGCCGGCACTGCGCGAGCAACTGCCCGCAACCGCCCTTTATGAGTGGGACACCATGACCGCAGCCCTGGCGGCCGAACAGCCTTGGTGGGTTCCTGGCCAAGGGCATGGTTATGCGGCGATCACTTATGGCTGGCTGGTGGGCGAGATGTTGCGTCGCGCCGATGGTCGTGGGCCGGGTGAATCCATCGTGTCCCGAATCGCACGGCCTCTCGGGCTCGATTTTCATATCGGGCTGGCCGACGAGGAATTCGACCGGGTGGCGCATATCGCTCGCAGCAAGGGGAATATGGGGGACGACGCTGCCCAGCGCCTGCTGCAAGCACTCATGCGCGAGCCTGACGCCATCGCCACCAAGGCTTTCACCAATCCGCCGTCGATCATGACCAGTACCAACAAGCCCGAATGGCGCCGCATGCAGCAACCGGCTGCCAATGGTCATGGCAATGCGCGCAGCCTTGCCGGCTTCTATAGTGGCCTGCTCGATGGCAGCCTGCTTGAAGCTGAACTGCTCAATGAGCTGACCCGCGAGCACAGCGTCGGTCAGGACAAGACCCTGATGACTTCCACGCGCTTTGGCCTGGGTTGCATGCTCGACCAGCCCAATGTGCCCAACGCCACTTACGGCCTGGGGCCGAAAGCATTCGGGCATCCGGGAGCGGGTGGTTCAGTGGGCTTTGCCGATCCCGATTACGAGGTCGCTTTCGGCTTTGTCACTCACACGCTGGGGCCTTATGTGCTGATGGACCCCCGTGCACAAAAACTGGTCAGGACACTGCGTGAGTGTTTGCAGTAACTATCACTCATAAGTGCTTGTTTCATACCGACTGTCAGTTAATGAGGTGTAAGAGGAACCGTACGACGGTTTCTTTTTCCAACTGAGTCTTTATGCGTGTTATACGGACGTAGCCAAGTTCATACGTCCCTTGTTATCAATACTGCTGTGGGTCATCCATGTTATCCAATAAAAGTCTCGTTCTCGCCCTGTGTATTGCCGTCACTGGCTGTGCTCAAACCCCTAAAACCGATTCTGCCGATGTTGCCGATACGGGCAGCCATTGGTGGCAGTTTGGTTTTGGCAAGGATGCTCCAGCGGATGATGTAGCAAAAGCTCCTGCTCCGGCGTCTGCCCCGGCTCCTCAAAAGGCGGCTGTGGTTGATTCCCTCGCCAAGACTGAAAAGAGCAACCCGTGGTACTGGCCGTTCGGTAGCAGCGAGAGCAAGAAGGACGAGCCTAAAGCCGTTCCCATGCCCGATCCGAAAGTCACCCAGGCCTGGCTCGACGAGTACGAGCCGCGCCTGCGTGCGGCGATCAAGGACAGCCCGTTCGAGCTTGAGCGACGTGAAGACCTGCTGGCCATTACCGCGCCGGTCGATACCTCGTTCAACCCTGACCGTCCTGCCATGTTGCTGCCAGTGACCCTCGGCCCTATCACTCGTCTGGCCAAGCTCGTCGAAGGTGATCCCAAGACTGCCGTACTGGTTCTTGGTCATGCCGACACTTCGGGTGTCATGGCTGCCAACCAGAAAATCAGCCAGGAGCGGGCGCAATCCGTTGCTGCGATCTTCCGCCTCAGTGGTCTGGAGCGTAATCGCCTGAGCCTGCGCGGCATGGGGGCCGTGATGCCGCGTGCTGCCAACGACAGCGCTCAGGGGCGCTCGCTCAACCGTCGGGTGGAAATCCTGCTGACGCCGCAGGACACCATGGTTGCGCTGATGAGCAAGTATGTCGTGCCACCGACTGCGCCCACCATGGTCGCTACTCAGGACGTCAAGCCTGTTGTCCCGCCAGCACCCGCCAAGAAAGCGGCTCCTGCCAAGAAAGATACGGCCAAGAAGGCTGCACCTGCGAAGGCTGCCACCGCCAAGAAAGCTGCGCCCGCCAAAGCCACGGCGCCAGCCAAGAAAGCTACTGCGGCCAAGGATGCTCCTGCCAAGACCGCAGCCAAGAAAACCGGCGATCAGGCCAGCAACTGATCGTCTGGCTGACCCGTATCATTCCCGAAGGGGAGTGAGCGGGTCAGACTTCGCATTATTTCGGTGAAGGAACCCTGTCATGACCCAAGCCCTGGCCGATATGCGCCGTGATTATGCTCGCGATGGTTTGACCGAAGCGCAGGCTCCCGATGAACCCTTTGCCCTGTTCCACAAATGGTTCGACGAAGCGGTCAAGACCGAGCAGGCACCTGTAGAAGCCAATGCCATGACGCTGGCGACAGTCGACGAGGAGGGGCGCCCGCATTGCCGGGTTCTGCTGCTCAAGGGGCTGGATACTCTGGGCTTCACGTTCTTCACCAACTACGACAGCGCCAAGGGGCAGCAACTGGCTGCTCGCCCATTTGCAGCCATGACCTTCTTCTGGCCGACCCTGGAGCGTCAGGTGCGTATTGAAGGGCGCGTGGTCAAGGTCAGTGCGCAAGAGTCAGACGCGTATTTCCAGGTTCGTCCACTGGGCAGTCGTCTGGGCGCCTGGGCATCGCCGCAAAGTCGGGTGATTGCCGATCGTGCGCAGCTTGAAGGCATGATCAAACAGACGGAGCAGCGTTTTCTCGATACACAGCCGCATTGCCCGGATCACTGGGGCGGCTATCGTCTTTTACCTGAGCGGATCGAATTCTGGCAGGGACGTCCAAGCCGTTTGCATGATCGTTTGAACTATCGTTTGATAGACGATCAATGGATACGTGAGCGTTTGGCGCCCTGAGCTTTTATTTAAAGGTTAAGGCGGGAATTATCCTGTTACCAGATCATCATAGCGTTACATGGCACGTCGCTGTATGACGCCTGAATGAACTTAAATTGCAGGAGCAGGGCAGTGACAGCGCCGATGGCGCGGAGTCTAATGGCCACTTGTTCCTTTGGAGATGCCTTTATGCGCAAGTCTGCTTTTCTGGTCGCCTCGTTCACAGCGATGGCACTGACACTGGGCGGCTGTACCTCGAATCTCACCGGTGATTCCTACTCCCGTGACGAAGCCAGGACTGTACAGACCGTTCGCCTGGGTACTGTCGAATCTCTGCGACCTGTCAAAATCGAAGGCACCAAGACGCCAATCGGCGCAGGTGCCGGTGCAATTGTCGGCGGTGTGGGCGGTAGCGCCATCGGCGGCGGGCGCGGTAGCGTGGTTGCTGCGGTAGTCGGTGCGGTTGCTGGTGGTTTGCTCGGTTCCATGACTGAAGAAGGTCTGACCCGTACTCAGGGTGTCGAAATCACCGTGCGTGAAGACGACGGCAGCATGCGTGCCTATGTACAGCAGGTTCAGGAAAACGAGATTTTCCGTGTGGGCGAGCGTGTTCGCATCATGACCGTCAATGGCACGAGCCGTGTGACGCACTGATCTGTTTTTCATGCTGTGAAAGAAAACCCGAGCCTGGCTCGGGTTTTCTCGTTATGGCGGTTATTGCCTGGGTTGCCTGCTAGACATCAGCATGACGCCATAACCGATCAATGCCGAAAGTATGGAGCCGGTCAGAATGCCCATGCGGTCCACACCCGCGTAATCACTCGTGCCGGACTCGAAAGCCAGTGAGCCGACGAACAGGCTCATGGTGAAGCCGATACCGCACAGGATCGAAACGCCCAGTACCTGCCCCCAGTTCGCCTCGTTCGGCAGTTTCGCCATACCGGTCTGTATCGCCAGCCAGGTCAGCCCGAATACCCCCAGCGTCTTGCCCAGTAGCAGGCCTGCTGCAATCCCCATCGGTACTGGATGCGTGAAGCTGTCCAGAGTGACACCAGTCAGCGAAACACCGGCATTGGCAAAGGCGAAGAGCGGCAGGATTCCATAGGCGACCCACGGGTGCAGCCCATGTTCCAGGCTCAGTAGCGGTGAAGCCTTTACCTCCTTGATGCGCAGCGGTATGCAGAATGCCAGCACCACGCCTGCCAGAGTCGCATGCACGCCGCTTTTGAGTACGCACACCCAGAGCACCAGACCGACCAGCAGATAAGGCCCCAGCTTTGCCACGCCGAGCCTGTTCATCACGATCAGGGCCAGGATGGCGGCACCGGCTAATATCAGCGACAGGTTCGACAGCTCTCCCGAATAAAACAATGCAATGACGATGATCGCGCCGAGGTCGTCGATGATGGCGAGGGTCATGAGAAACAGTTTGAGCGATACCGGCACGCGCTTGCCGAGCAGCGCGAGAACACCCAGGGCAAAAGCGATATCGGTGGCCATGGGAATGGCCCAGCCGCCCAAGGCTGTCGGGTCGTCCTTGTTGAGTGCGTAATAGATAAGTGCCGGAACGACCATGCCGCCAATGGCTGCTGCGCCGGGCAGCACTATCTGTGAGGGGCGGGACAGATGCCCCTCAAGTACTTCGCGTTTGACTTCAAGCCCGATGACCAGAAAGAACAGGGCCATCAAGCCGTCGTTGATCCACAGCAACAACGGCTTGGCGATTTTTATCGCGCCTATCTGTGCCACTACCGGAATATTGAGGAATTCGTTGTACAGCCACGACAACGGGGAGTTGTTGATAATCAGTGCCAGCGCAGCAGCAGCGATCAGCAGCAAACCGCCTGCTGCCTCAAGTTGAAAGAAACGTATGATCGTATTTCGCATCGGTGCGGTTATGCTCCATGGTCTTCAAGGAAAAGCCCGCTACCCTACCGTTTACCTGCAAGGGTTAAAACAAAAGTTATATTCGTTTTGGTTCTAAAGGTAACGGCCCGTTTGCAGCCTTTGAAGTCTAACAATTATGTAACTTATTAATTCCTAACTGTGCCTGTTTTGGTTGTAGGGTATTTCCTAAAATCGCGTTCTCATTATCTTTATGTAACTTCCGGATATTTTGGAAAGAGAAGTCAGTAAATGATCGATAACCGCCCCTGGTCCCGTGAAGCCATTCGCATCATCGAAGCCGACTTCCAGCGCAGCGCCGATACTCACCTGATTCCCTTGCCACTGCCCGGGCTACCCGGCGTGGAGCTTTATTTCAAGGACGAGTCCAGTCACCCCACCGGCAGTCTCAAGCATCGTCTGGCGCGTTCGTTGTTTCTGTATGCGCTGTGCAACGGCTGGCTCAAGGCCGGAGCGCCGGTTATCGAAGCGTCCAGCGGCTCCACGGCGATTTCCGAGGCTTACTTCGCCCGTTTGCTGGGCTTGCCGTTCGTGGCGGTCATGCCGGCGAGTACTTCCCAGGCCAAGATCGATCAGATTGCCTTCTATGGCGGCAAGAGCCATCTGGTCCAGGACCCGACGCAAATCTATGCCGAGTCCGAAAGACTGGCGCGGGAAACCGGCGGGCATTTCATGGATCAGTTCACCTATGCCGAGCGGGCTACTGACTGGCGGGCGAACAACAACATTGCCGAGTCGATCTTTCAGCAACTGCGTTTTGAAAAGCATCCAGAACCGAGCTGGCTGATCTCTAGCCCAGGCACGGGCGGCACGACCGCAACCCTGGGGCGCTACGTTCGTTATCGCCAGCACCCTACACGTGTTCTGTGTGCCGATGCCGAGCGCTCGGTATTTTTCGATTATTACCGCAGTGGCGATGCCAGCTTGCGTCTGGAGTGCGGGTCACGCATCGAAGGTATCGGCAGGCCGCGTGTCGAGGCCTCGTTCCTGCCCAATGTCATCGATGCCATGGTCAAGGTGCCGGACGCCTTGTCGCTGGCGGCCATGCATTACCTGGCCCGGCGACTGGGGCGCAAGGTCGGCGGGTCCAGCGGCACCAACCTGATCGGCGCGCTGCTGGCGGCCCGGCAGATGGTCGAAGCGGGAGAGAAGGGCTCGATTGTGGCGATTTTGTGCGATGGCGGCGAGCGCTATGCCAGCACGTATTACGATGAGGCCTGGCTCAAGGCTCAGGGGTATGAACTGGCGGGACTGATCGAGGGTATTGCAGCCTGTGCCGAGCAAGGCAAGGCCTTGCCCGAGGGTGTGCTGCGAGCAGGCTTGTAGGATCGAATTCATTCGCGAAGAGTTTGCGAATGAATTCGATCCTGCAGCGGATGGATTTTATTCAATCCCCAACATGTTGCGTGCCAGCCCTTCGGCAATCCGGATACCGTCCACGCCTGCCGACAGGATGCCGCCGGCATAACCGGCACCTTCACCTGCCGGGTACAGGCCTTTGACGTTCAGGCTCTGCATGTCTGCACCGCGGGTGATGCGCAGTGGGGCGGAGGTGCGGGTTTCGATGCCGGTCAGGATCGCATCATGCTGGGCAAAGCCTTTGATCTGCTTGTCGAACGCAGGCAATGCTTCGCGAATGGCTTCGATGGCGTAAGCGGGCAGGGCGTCAGCCAGGTCCATCAGTTTTACGCCTGGCTTGTAGGACGGCTCGACGCTGCCCAGCTCGGTGGAAGCCTTGCCTGCAATGAAGTCGCCGACCAGTTGCGCAGGCGCTTCGTAGGTGCTGCCACCCATCAGGAAGGCGTGGGATTCCAGGCGTTCCTGTAGCTCGATCCCGGCCAGCGGGCTGCCCGGATAGTCTTCCGGGGTAATGCCGACCACGATGCCCGAGTTGGCGTTGCGCTCGTTACGCGAGTATTGGCTCATGCCGTTGGTGACCACCCGGTTTGGCTCGGAGGTCGCCGCCACAACAGTACCGCCAGGGCACATGCAGAAGCTGTACACCGAACGACCGTTGCTGGCGTGGTGCACCAGCTTGTAATCGGCAGCGCCCAGTTTCGGGTGACCGGCATACTTGCCCAAGCGGGCACGGTCGATCAGGGATTGCGGGTGCTCGATACGGAAACCCACCGAAAACGGCTTGGCTTCCATGTACACGCCACGGCTGTACAGCATGCGGAACGTATCGCGGGCGCTGTGACCCAGTGCCAGAATTACATGGCGCGACTCGATGCGTTCGCCGCTGTCCAGTTCTACGCCGTGCAACTGGCCGTCTTCGATCAGCAGGTCGGTGACACGCTGTTGAAAACGTACTTCGCCGCCCAGGGCTTCGATCTGCTGACGCATGTTTTCAACGACGCCCGTCAGACGGAAGGTGCCGATGTGCGGCTTGCTGACGTAGAGGATTTCTTCCGGTGCGCCTGCTTTCACGAATTCGTGCAGAACCTTGCGACCGTGGAATTTGGGGTCCTTGATCTGGCTGTAGAGCTTACCGTCGGAAAAGGTCCCGGCGCCGCCTTCGCCAAACTGCACGTTGGATTCCGGGTTGAGGATCTTCTTGCGCCACAGGCCCCAGGTGTCCTTGGTGCGCTGGCGTACTTCCTTGCCGCGCTCAAGAATGATCGGCTTGAAGCCCATCTGTGCCAGCAGCAGGCCCGCGAAAATCCCGCAGGGGCCAAAGCCGACCACGATCGGGCGCTCTTTCAGATCCGCAGGAGCATGGCCCACGACTTTGTAGCTGACGTCCGGCGCCGGGCCGACATGGCGGTCATTGGCCAGTTTGCGCAGCAGGGCTTCTTCGTCGCGCACCTGGAAATCGATGGTGTAGATGAAGAACAGCTCGGAGGACTTCTTGCGCGCATCGTAGCTGCGCTTGAACAGGGTGAAGTCCAGCAGTTCGCTGCTGTCGATACCCAGGTGCTGCAACAGGGCAGCGCGCAGGTCTTCGTCCGGGTGATCGATCGGCAGCTTGAGTTCGGTGATTCGTAACATTAAGGGGTCCAGTTTTCGGGCCGCAGGTTCAGCCCGACAGCACTACAAGAACCGGCGATTATAAGCGCTGAACCCCTGTCACGGCGAGTCGGCTGGCCCGATGCCGCATCAATCGTTACGCGAACCACCGTAATACCCGCAGCCACGCTGGGTCTGACCGTTGACGCGCAGTTCGGCCGACAGGTGCTGCACCGATCCATTGACGCTGTCGACGCAACGTTGAGGTGTCACCCAGAGTTCGATGCGTTGATTGTTGGCTTCGGTACTGACGCTGAAGCTGCCATCGGGCAGTTGTTCTTCAAGATAGGGGAAGGCCAGCGCTTCCTGACCCTCACGTTCCAGAACCATGCCCTTGCCGCCGACATTGACGTTCCAGGCGGGCTTGTTGCCGCTGGCGTGCAAGGTCAGGCGCTTGAAGTTGAGGTCTTCGCAGGACTGGTCGGTACGTTCGACGCGATAGAACTGATACAGATCGAGTTGCCCGTCACTGTTGACGGCCTTGCTGGCAACGAAGTTGCCACGCAGATCGGCAAACACCTGGCCCTTGCTGTCGGCCAGCGAGGCGGCTTCCTGAAGGATACCGGTGTTGCCGCGATCCTTGACCACGTAGCGACGTTGTTCATGGCAGGGTTTGAACAGCAGTTGTCCGTTTTCACCGGTCAGGTCGCCCTGCATGCGGATCATGCCAGCGGTAGACACCTTGGGCGCATCCTGCGACTTGCCCAGTGGAAGCCCGAGCATCTGGCACCCGGCGAACAGCGGCAAGAGAGCGAATACAAAGGCGGAACGAACAGCGGACATGAGGAGGCCTCCAGATAAGAGCCGCCACGTTACTCAGCCTGCCGCCTCATCACAAGGGCTGTGAGGGTGGGAGCGAATTTATTCGCGAAGCTTCACGGATAAATCCGCTCCCACACCCAAAGATCAACCGCCCAGGTAGGCATCCCGGACTTTCGGGTCCACCAGCAGCTCTTCCCCGGAACCCTGCATCACCACGCGACCGTTCTCCAGAACGTAGGCGCGGTCGGCGATTTTCAGGGCCTGGTTGGCGTTCTGCTCCACCAGGAACACGGTCACGCCATCACGGCGCAGTTGTTCGACGATCTCGAAAATCTGCTGAATGATGATCGGTGCCAGGCCCAGCGACGGCTCGTCCAGCAACAACAGCTTGGGCTTGCTCATCAGCGCACGGCCGATGGCAAGCATCTGCTGTTCGCCACCGGACATGGTGCCGCCGCGCTGGGTGAAGCGCTCCTTGAGACGAGGGAACAGGTGCAGGACCTTGTCCATCTGCTCCTGATAATCGCCCTTTTCGGTGAAGAAACCGCCCATGGCCAGGTTTTCTTCGACCGTCAGGCGTGCGAACACGCGACGGCCTTCCGGCACGACCGCGATGCTCTTGCGCATGATGATCGAGGATTCCAGCCCCACCAGTTCCTCGCCCATGTAGCGAATGCTGCCGCTGTGGGCGCGAGGTGATCCGCACAGGGTCATCAACAGCGTGGACTTGCCCGCGCCGTTGGCCCCGATCAGGGTGACGATCTCGCCTTTGCGTACTTCGACGTTGACGTTGTGCAGCGCCTGGATCTTGCCGTAGAAGGTGGAAACGTTTTCAAACTGCAGCATTTACGCTTCCCCCAGGTAGGCTTTGATCACTTCAGGATTATCGCGGATCTCTTGTGGTGTGCCGTCGGCCAGAGGCGTGCCCTGGTTGATCACCACGATATGGTCGGAAATGCTCATGACCAGTTTCATGTCGTGCTCGATCAGCAATACCGTGGCGTTGTGATCGTTGCGCAGCACGCCGATCAGTGCCTTGAGGTCTTCGGTTTCCTTGGGGTTCAGGCCGGCTGCCGGCTCGTCGAGCATCAGGATGCGCGGACGGGTCATCATGCAGCGGGCGATTTCCAGACGACGTTGCTGACCATAAGCCAGAGTGCCAGCTGGCCGGTTGGCAAACTCCTTGAGGTTCACTGCTTCCAGCCAGTGTTCGGCATAGTCCATGGCCTCGCGTTCGCTTCTGCGGAACGCCGGGGTCTTGAACAGGCCGGACAGGAAGTTGGTGTTCAGGTGGCGATGCTGGGCGACCAGCAGGTTTTCCACGGCGGTCATGTCCTTGAACAGACGCACGTTCTGGAAGGTACGGACCACGCCTTTGCGAGCGATCTCGTGGCCGGCAAGGCCCTGGATCGGCTCGCCATCGAGCAGGATGGTGCCCGCGGTCGGCTTGTAGAACCCGGTCAGGCAGTTGAAGACCGTGGTCTTGCCGGCACCGTTGGGGCCGATCATCGACACGACTTGCTTTTCATTGACGGTCAGGCCAACGCCGTTGACGGCCAGCAGGCCACCAAAGCGCATGCTCAGACCCGAGGCTTGCAGTAATGGACGGCTCATTTACGCAGCTCCATGTGAGGGCGCTGCATAGGCAGGAAACCTTGAGGACGCCAGATCATCATCAGCACCATCATGGCGCCGAACATCAACATGCGGTATTCGCTGAATTCACGCATCAACTCGGGCAGCAGGATCATCACGATGGCAGCGAGGATGACACCAAGCTGCGAGCCCATGCCGCCAAGGACGACGATGGCCAGAATGATTGCCGACTCGATGAAGGTGAAGGACTCCGGCGTCACCAGACCCTGACGGGCGGCGAAGAAGCTACCGGCGAAACCTGCGAACGCAGCACCCAGGGTGAAGGCCGACAACTTGATGACCGTCGGATTCAGTCCCAGAGCCCGGCAGGCGATTTCGTCTTCACGCAACGCTTCCCAGGCACGGCCGATAGGCATGCGCAGCAGGCGGTTGATGACGAACAGCGCGGCCAGAGCCAGCAGCAGGGCAACCAGATAGAGGAAGATCACCTTGTTGATCGAGTTGTAGGTCAGGCCGAAGAACTCGTGGAAGGTCTGCATGCCTTCAGCCGCCTTGCGCTCGAACGTCAGGCCGAAAAACGTTGGTTTTTCAATGTTGCTGATGCCGTTCGGGCCGCCGGTGAATTCGGTCATGTTGCGCAGCAGCAGACGAATGATTTCACCGAAGCCCAGAGTCACGATGGCCAGATAGTCACCGCGCAGGCGCAATACCGGGAAGCCCAGCAGGAAACCGAACAGCGCAGCCATCAGCCCGGCAATCGGCAGGCAGATCCAGAAACCCAGGCCGAAGTAGTGAGAGAGCAGGGCGTAGCTGTAGGCACCGACGGCATAGAAGCCGACATAACCCAGGTCCAGCAGACCGGCCAGACCGACCACGATGTTCAGGCCCAGGCCCAGCATCACGTAGATCAGGATCAGTGTCGCAATATCCACCGCGCCACGGGAGCCGAAGAACGGCCAGACCAGCGCGACCATCACCAGAGCCAGAATGATCCAGCGCTGTGTGCTCGGCAGAGTCAGGAAGTTACTGGCCTTGGACGGTACGCTCGGCAGACTTGGCGACGAGCGCCAGGCGGCTGATATCTGCTCATGGAACAGCACGCGCACGAACATGAGTGCGGCACAGGCCAGGATGATTGTCACGGTTGTGGTACTGGCACCAATGACCGTCAGGTTTACCCCGACGATTTCCAGTTTCAGTCCCAGCACCGGATAGGCGACAGCCAGCACCAGCAAGGCGCTGAAAAACGCCGACTTGAGATTCTTGGTCATACTTTTTCAACCTCCGGACGGCCAAGCAGGCCGGTCGGCCGGAACAACAGCACCAATACGAGAAGACTGAACGCAACGACATCCTTGTACTGATCGCCGAAAACGTCAGCGCCGAATGCCTCGGCTATGCCCAGTACCAGACCACCCAGCATGGCGCCGGGAATGCTGCCGATACCGCCCAGTACCGCAGCGGTGAACGCCTTGATACCGACCAGGAAGCCGGCGTTGGGGTTGATCACGCCGTATTGCATGCTCAGCAGCACGGCAGCAATGGCCGCCAGGGCTGCACCGATGACGAAGGTCAGGGCAATGATGTTGTTGGTGTTGATACCCAGCAGGTTGGCCATCTTGATGTCTTCGGCGCAGGCGCGGCATGCACGACCCAGACGAGAGCGGGAGATGAACCAGGTCAGGCCGAGCATCGCGACCACGGTCACGATGAAAATCAGCACCTGCATGTACGAGATCACGACTTCATGGGTGCTGGCAGAGCCGAACACGAAGTTGCCGGGAATCAGGTTGGGAATCGACTTGTCCTTGGAGTCCTGCGAAAGCAATACGGTGTTTTGCAGGAAAAGGGACATGCCGATGGCAGAAATAAGAGGGATCAACCGGTTACTGCCACGCAATGGCCGATAGGCCACACGCTCGATGGCATAACCATAGGCACTGGTTACGACAATACTCGCGGCGAAGGCAGCGGTGATCAGCAGCGGCAAGCTGCCAAGGCCCATCATCGTCAGGCCCGCGATGGCGATGAACGCCACGTAGGAACCGATCATGTACACCTCGCCGTGGGCGAAGTTGATCATGCCGATGATGCCGTAAACCATGGTGTAACCGATGGCGATCAAGGCATAAGTGCTGCCAATGGTCATGCCATTAACCAGCTGTTGGAAAAAGTGATAGATGTCTATCTCGGGCATTACAGCGCTCCTAAAAACCTGCTCTGTGTTTCACTGGTGAAGTCTTTACCGGCTGCACGTCGTGCTCTGGGTCCACGTTTGTTACAGCTGGGTCTGTTGCCGTTTCAGCACGAGCC